>DASWYH010000208.1:0-2402 GCA_036405095.1 Gemmata sp.
GGCCGCCGGGGGCGAGGGGCTGCCCAAGGAGCTGCTCGACGCCGCCGCGGCGCTCCGCAAGAACCGCCAGAACACGGCCGCGGGCGCGCTCCGGGCCGCGGGCGCCCGGCTCGACGCGCTCGCCGAGGCGCTCGCCGAAAAAGAGGCCGAGGCGGTGCCCGAGCTGATGAAGCCGAAGGCCCAGAAGCGGGCCGCGGACCAGCTCGACGCGCTGGCCGGCGCGCAGGACAGCCTCCGCAAGCGGGTCGAGGCCGCCGCGGCCCTCAGGGACCCGGGCCAGCGCGCCGAGGCCCTCAAGGTGCTGGGGCAGGAGCAGGACAGGCTCCTCGAACGGGGCCGCGAGCTGCTCCAGAAGCTGACCGCCGAAAAGGTCGACGACGCGGCCCGGGACACCCGCAACGCGCTCGACAAGATGGAAGCCGCCCGCGACGACCTGGAGCGCGGCCAACCCAACACAAGGGACCAGCGCGCGGCAGTGGAACGGCTCGACACGGCCCGCGACCGGCTCGACCTCGCCGCCGCACAGGGCGGGCGCCAACTGTCCGACGAGAAGCGGCGCAAGCTCGCCGATCAGGTGAACGCGCTCCTCGAACGGCAGAAGGCCGCGGTCGCCGAGGCGGCCCGCATCCACGGGGAGGTCGCGAAACAGAAGGGCTGGGACCGGGTGTTCCTCACCAGCTACTCGGACCTCGACACCGTGCGCGAGGCCGAAATCGCCGCCGAGGTGCGCAAGCTCGCCGCCAACGAGTTCGCCCCGCTCCCGGTGTTCGTCCGGCTGCTCACCGACGCCGCGCAAGCGGTGGACCGGGCGCGCGAGAGGATCAAGGCCCGGTGCGACGACGCGGACCTCGCCGCCGCGTTCGATCCGGAACTCGAAGCGCTCGGCGACCAAAAGGTGCTGCGCCCGATGGAACTGGCCCTGCGCCGGCTGGAGCAACTCGCCGAGGCGCTCAAGCCCGACGAGAAGAAGGAGCCGCCGAAGACGGCGGCCCCGAACCCGCCGGAGGCCCCCAACAACCCACCCGCGCCCCTCAACAACGGGGGCGAACAGGACGTGGTCCCGCCGCTCGCGCAGTTGAAGGTGCTCCGCGCGCTGCAAGCGGAACTCAACGCCCGCACGGCGCAGTTCGCCAAGGACCACCCGGACCCCGAGAAGCTCACGCCGCTCGAACGGGACGAACTCAAGGAGCTGGAGCAGTCGCAGCGCGAGGTCGCGGAGCTGTTCGAGCAGTTGGCGAAGCTGTTCGGGCCGAAAGGGGCGCCCAAAGAGGGCGCGCCGGAGATGCCCAAAGACGCCCCGAAAGACGCGCCGCCCCCGGAGAAGCCATGAGCCGATTCGCTTCCGCCGCACTGTTCGTCTGCACGGTCGCGCTCGCGAACTCGGCCCGCGCTGAGTTGCCCGTCGCCCCGGCGCCCCGCGAGGTGCGCCCGGACGGCTCGCGCGACCCGGCCCCGAAAGCGGAACCGCCCGTGACGGGCGAGAACCCGGCCGTCACCGTCGAGCGCATCATCAAGAACTCGAAAGAGGTCGGCAACAAGCTCGAAATGAAGGACACGGGCACCGACACGCGCAAGACGCAAACCAAAATCCTGTCCGACATCGACGCGCTGATTAACCAGCAAGAGAACCCGCCGCCCCCGAAGCCCGACCAGGATAACAAGGACAACAAACAAGACAACAAAGACAACAAAGACGACAAGAAAGATAACAAGGACAACAAACAGGACAACAAAGACGACAAGCAAGACAACAAGGGCATGGGGATGCCGATGTCGAAGACCGACATGGGCATGGACACGATGCCGATGCCGAAGGACGGTATGGGAATGGGGGGCATGGGCGAGTCGCAACCGATGGGCCGCCGGCCGCGCATGAACGACCCGATGAACGGCTCCCCGAAAGAGCCCAACGGCGCGAAGGAGCCGAGCAAACCAGACACCGAGAAGAAAACCGGCCAGCCCAAGAACACGAAAAGCTCCTCCGGTAGCGGGATGGGCGGCGGTAGCAACCCGATGGGCAAGGTCAGCGGCAAGCCGATACTCCCGTTCGAGGAAGAGGACGCCTCGAAGGACGTGTGGGGGCACCTCCCGGACCGGCTCCGGCGGCAGATGTCGCAGTACTATAAAGACGAGTTCACGCCCAAATACGCGGAGCTGCTGAAGCTGTACTACTCGTCGCTCGCGGACAAAAACGCGAAGCCCGGCGAGCCGAAAAAGTAGGCGCGTCACCGGAGCGCGGCTCGGTGCGGGCACTGGGCACTGGCCGCCCCTTGGATCGAGAGGCTCACATGTTTCATCCCTTACGGTCGGTATCGCGGCGCCAGTTCCTCCGGGCCACGGCCGCGGGCGGGGCGCTCGGCGCGCTGCACCTGATCGGCGCCGCCCAGCCCGGCGGCGGGCCG
>DASWYH010000209.1:0-2563 GCA_036405095.1 Gemmata sp.
ACGCCGCCAGCGGCGCGTGCCGGGGGCCGCGAGTGGTGAGGCGACAGGCCCCGCCGATCTCTGCCGAGCCCTGCACCACCCGAAAGGCGCGCGGCCCCGCCCGACACCCGGTAAAGCGTCCCCGGAGCCCCTAAAAGGGCGAGCGCGCGCACTGGGCGGCTGGGTACGGGGCGCATTAAATTGTCACGACCTATGCCGCCGCGAATCCACTGCACCCCGCCGGAAGCCGTCGCCGAGACCGTGCGCGAAACGGTGTTCATCGACGCCCACACGTTCCTCATCGACCGGCCGGCCGATTCCGACAAGTTGTTCGACCACCCGTGGTGCCGCTCGGCTTACGTCGCGGACGAGTACGTCCCGTACTGGCCGACCCTGTGGCCCAGCGCGCGGATGCTCGCCAAGGCCGTCATGCGCGAGCCGTGGGGCACGTACCCGCAACCGGTCGAGGTGCTCGAAATCGGGTGCGGGCTGGGGCTCGCCGGGATCGCCTGCCTCGCCCGCGGGCTCCGGGTCACGTTCTCCGATGTCGATGAAACGGCGCTCGCGTTCGCTTCGGCGAACGCCCGGCTCAACGGGTACACGCGCGGGTTCTTCACGCAGCCCATCGACTTCCGCTGCCCCCCCGGCGACGACAAGTACCCGGTGGTGATCGGGTCCGACCTGATGTACGAAGAGCGGATGGTGGACGCGCTCGTCCACGTGCTCGAATCGGTCCTCGCGCCGGGGGGCGTGTGCCTCATCGCCGACCCCGACCGCCGCCCCGCGCGCGTGTTCCGGTGGAAGCTCGAAGAAGCGGGGTACAGCGTCGCGCCCGATTTCGCGCGCGCCGGCGAACCGGGCGGGGAGCGCACCAAGGGCACCATTTACCGCATCCGCCGGAGCTGACCTACTCTTTGCCAGGGGCGAACGACTGGAGCTGCCAACCGGCGGCGCCGTCGGTGGTCGATTTCACCAGGCCGAGGCCCGGCGCGTACCACGAAACGTTCTTGTACCGGCGGCCCTGCGAGACGTAATCCGTGTCCACGCGCACCGCCTCGAACGTGCCGGCGGGCACCTTGACCGTCTCGACCGCGCCGACCGTTTTGGTACCCTCCAGGTTGGGCGTTTTCACCTGCCAGGAATCGCCCGGTTCGACCGGCGACCGCATCAGCACATAGGGGACGTCGAGCGCCACGGACCCGCTCTGCGTCCGCACCACCCCCGACGCGGACACCTCCACGACGTGGTAACACCCGCCGGTGTCGTAATCGACGGTCACCACTTTCGTGCCCCCGCGGGTCTCGACGTTCGCGACGACCAGGGTCGTGTTGTCGTACACCAGCTTCGTCCCGGGCGTCGTCGGGAAGTAGTGTCCCGCCCCCGGGCGCTTCATCAGGTGCTTGGGCACCGGGGCCGCTCCGGCCGGCACGAGCGCGAACGCGACGAACGGTAGGACGCAAAGGTAGCGCACGGCGTGCCCTCTCGGTGGGTGCGCCCAGCATACCCGATTGCCGCCCCGGACCGCCAGAAGCCGCCCGCCGGAACCCGCACCCGTTTTGCGGGTTCAAACTCCCGTCGCTCTCACCACCCACGAGCCCTGAGCCCACCCGAGGATTTAGGCGGGTGGTTGTGGGCGGAATCGCGCCCCTCAAGCCCCTGAAACGTTTAAATCCATCTACCCGACTTACCTAGATGAACGGCTTCTCGTAAGATTTGCTGACCCACTGGAAAAAAGTCTGCCGTGCCAGCGAGCGACAGATCAGTTGTCGATTCGGTGCCAATCAACGACCCCAACCGAAGCGGATGCCCCGGCTGGTTGGGGCGGTCAGGGCTTGGAAGGGCCGCGGCCCTATCGCCGTGAAGGTGGATCGGCGGTTTATGACAGCGGACCCGGGGGACGGGCTCCTCTTCGAGTCCGTTGACCTGGGTGCGACGGAGTAGTTATGGACCCGACCAACCGTGATGAGCAATGGCCGCATCTATCCCGGGGGGGGAGGGTCAGGACGAGCCGCATGAGTTCGACCAAGTTGCTCACCTCCAGTTTCTTCATCATGCTGGCCCGATGGAACTCGACGTTCTTCACGGTCACCCGGAGCTCGCTGGCGACGACCTTGTTCGCTTGGCCGGCGAGCACCCGATCGAGGATCTGGCGCTCGCGGGCGGTCAAACCATTCAAGCGCGCCCGAACCGCGGCCGAGCGTGCATGATCGGCTCGGTGTTGCGCATCGCGCTCCAGGGCCTCTTGGACGGTGTCCAGCACCTCTTGGTCGCTGTACGGCTTCACCAGCACGTGAACGGCGCCCGCGCGCATGGCGCGGGCCGCGATCGGCACCGTGCCGTGTTTGGTGAGCAGAATAACCGGCGGGCTGAGCTCGCGAGCCTTTAGCCGATCCAACACCGCAAGGCCGCTCAACCCGGGCATGCGGAGTTCGATAATCGCGCACCCCGGGCGCTCAACGCCCACCTGTTCGAGAAACAGTTCGCCGTTTTCGAACGCCTGTACCGACAATCGCACCGAGCCGAGCAGCCTCGAGAGACTCTCTCGAATGAGCGGATCGTCGTCAACAACAAAGACGGTTTGAGA
>DASWYH010000210.1:0-3681 GCA_036405095.1 Gemmata sp.
CTTTGTGCCCGAAAGAAGATGTGGACTCGCAAACGGTTTGCCACACCCGAACCTGATGGCTTGTGAAAAACTCTGTGGTGTCACGGGGCACGCGGCTTTACTATTGGTGTCGTATCTGATCATCCGCTCTCAGCCCGACTCGTTTTTCTTGCGGAGTGCTGTTATGTCCCTCTCCCGGCCGCGTCGCGGCTTCACGCTCATTGAATTGTTGGTGGTGATCGCGATAATTGCGATCCTCATCGGGCTCTTGCTCCCGGCTGTCCAAAAGGTGCGCGAGGCCGCCGCGCGCATGTCGTGTAGCAACAACCTCAAACAGTTGGGGCTCGCGTGCCACAACTACCAGGACTCCGCCGGGTCACTGCCCCCGACAGTGCTGATGAACCCGAGCGTCGGGGCCATCGACGACTACAACCAGAATTTCGGCCCGAACTGGGGGGTGATGCTCCTCCCCCAGATCGAACAGGGCAACCTGTACCAGCAGGTGGCGGCGAGCATCACGGCGTACCCGACCACCGGCGATTCCAACTGGCGGAGTATCCGCGGCACCAGGATCAAAACGTACCTGTGCCCGTCGGACACGGGCGGCGATGTGCTCTGCACTCAGGCCGGAGGCGGGTGGGCGCGCGGCAACTACGGCGCGAACGCCGGGCCGGGTATGAGTTGGAACAGCGCCGCGAACGGTGTCGGGGTAGCAAACAAGTCGAGCGTGTGGTCCGGGCAGAGTCCGAACGGGTTCGGACAGGAGTACTACCCGGCGTGGAGCAACGGATTGAGCGGCGGCGGCGCGATGGCCGTCAACGGCGGCACGCAGTTGCACAAGTTCCCCGACGGCACCTCCGCCACGATCCTGTTCGACGAGTTGCGGATCGGGTGGAACTCGGACGACATCCGCGGCACCTGGGCACTCGGGCAGGCCGGGGCCAGCATCTCGGCCGGGAACGGGCGCATCGACACGCCCACCCCGAACGTGTCGCTGAGCGGCTACGACGACATCCAGGGGTGCCAGGACAACCCGGGCATCGGGATGGGTTGCTGCGGGTGCAACAGCTGGCAGGTGACCGCCAAGAGCCGGCACACCGGCGGCGTGATGACCGGGTTCGCGGACGGGAGCGTGCGGTTCGTCAGCAACAGCGTCTCCCAGCGCACCTGGTTCCTGCTCCACAGCCGCGATGATGGTCAGACGCCCGACAACGACTTCTAAAAGGGGAACTCATGCGTCGCGCGATCCTCGCGCTCGTGCTGATCGCCCTCGCGGCGACCGGGTGCGGCGCGGCCCCAGCGAAGGTGAAAGGGCGGCTCGTTTCCAACGGCGAGCCGATGTCGGTGTCCGGGCAGGTGGCCGTTACGTTCACGGCCCTGAACGGCGACGGAACGGGCGGCCGGTCCTTCACCGCGATGGTGAACCCCGACGGGACGTTCGACGTGGTCGTGTCCGGGGGGGAGTTGCCGCCCGGTTTGTACAAGGTGTCGATTGTTGCGGTTGGGAAGGCGGCAGACAACTACAAGGGCTTGGTGGGTGACAAGTCGCCCGTCCGGCGCGAACTGAGGCCCGGACCGAACGAGATCACCATCGACGTGTCCAAGCCCGAGGGCTGAACCGCGACCGGTGCGGGTGCGCCGGAGCGGCGCAACCGCACCGATCAATTCCTCTTGCCATTTCGGGCCGTTTCGGCTGGATTTTTTGTGCCGCCGGGTCTAAAATCGTATTGACGTGACTCACGGATGACGTAGACTGCCGGTAAGTTGGAAGCCTGCACTTTCCAGCGTGCTGAGCCGAAAAATGTGGCTCACAACGCGTCTTGACTTCCCCACCCGAAATTTGGCACTGTGAGCACAACGCCGGATGCGGCCAGCCGAGACCCACAGGGGACGGCTCTTCTCACCCAAAATCGGGTTCCGGGCGGCGAGAGAACCGCTGACAAGTTGCGATCGAATCGCCCCGTGCGGGAGTCCGTGCGAACCCTCTGACTTGACTCCGTGTTTCTGAGTTTTGGATCGCCGGGAAGTGGTCCCGTGCGACCGTTTGGTGGCACCTTTGCCACATCTGCCCGGAGGCGTCACCGCCCCCGAGTTCTATTTTCCCTTCCGACCGAGGATCGAGCTATGCCCGACGCCAGGGGCGTCGACGGGCCGCCGCAACCGCGGCCCTCACTTCGCGCTGCCGCCGTTGCCGCGAAACGGCCATTTCGTAAGCCCGAAGGTCCAGCTCCCGCGAGCGCGCCACCCGCGCCCGTCGCGCCGCCACCCGTCGAGCGCCCGGAGCGCGTCGAGCGCGCCCGCCCGGCGGGCAACGCTTCGCGGCTCGACGACCTGTACCGGATGCCGATGCCCGAACTCTTCGCGCTCGCGGAGAAAGAGGGCATCCGTGAGCACACCGGTATGAGCCGCGCGCAGCTCATCGTCGGCGTGGTGCGCCGGCAGATCGAGCGCGGCGAGGTGGTCCGCGGGTCGGGCACCCTCGAAGTGCTCCCCGACGGCTACGGGTTCCTCCGCAGCCAGGCGCACAACTACCTGGCCAGCCCGGAAGACATCTACGTCTCCCCCAGCCAGATCCGGCGCATGAGCCTGCGCACCGGGCTCGTGGTGGAAGGCCCGATCCGCCTTCCGATCGAGAACCAGGACAACTTCGCCCTGATGCAGATCGAGCTGGTGAACCACCGCCACCCGGACGAGGGGACCGGGGTCACCAGTTTCGAAGACCTCACGCCGCTGCACCCGAACGCGCGGCTGCGGCTCGAAACGACCCCCGACGAACTCTCGATGCGGATCGTGGACCTCATCACGCCGGTCGGGAAGGGCCAGCGCGGGCTCATCGTCGCCCCGCCCCGGACGGGTAAAACCATCCTCCTCGCGAAGATGGCGAACGCGATCATCAAGAACCACCCCGAGTCTTACGTCTTCGTGCTGCTGGTGGACGAGCGGCCCGAAGAGGTGACCGAGATGCAGCGGCTGGTCAACAGCCCGAACGCCGAGGTGGTCGCCAGCACCTTCGACGAGCCGCCGGAAGAGCACATCCACGTGTCCGAAATCGTGCTCGAAAAGGCGAAGCGGATGGTGGAGATGAAGCGGGACGTCATCATCCTTCTGGACTCGATCACCCGCCTCGCCCGCGCCCACAACACCGAGGCCCCCGGCGGCGGGAAGCTCCTCAGCGGCGGTCTCGATTCCAACGCCATGCAGAAGCCCAAGCGGTTCTTCGGCGCGGCCCGCAACGTCGAGGAGGGCGGCTCGCTCACCATCCTCGCCACCGCCCTCGTGGACACCGGCTCGAAGATGGACGAAGTCATCTTCGAAGAGTTCAAGGGCACGGGCAACAGCGAACTGCACCTCGACCGCCGGCTCGTCGAGAAGCGCGTGTACCCGGCGATCGACGCCGTGCGTAGCGGGACGCGCAAAGAAGAGCTCCTCATGCACCCGGACGAGTACGAGAAGGTCCGCATCCTGCGCCGCGTGCTGGCCGACATGCACCCGGTGGAAGCGATGGAGATGCTGATCAACAAGTCGAAGCGGACGAAGTCCAACCTGGAGTTCCTGCTCTCGATGAACCTGGGCTAACTCCCGAGGCGAGCGAGCGACCTCAATGCACCTCCGGGACGCGGTTCGGCCGCGTCCCGGAGGTGCATTGTTTTTGGAATGGAAGCAATGACGACTGTGATACCAAGAACGGGATTGAGGCACCGG
>DASWYH010000211.1:0-2534 GCA_036405095.1 Gemmata sp.
ACATTCACCTCAACTCGGATCGCGTTTAGCTCGCTGCGTTGCAGCAGGCCGATGTTGCGTCGGCCGAGCTTCTGCCATCACACCCCACGCGGGGAGCGCTGTTCCAGCACCGCTTTCGGGTGAATTCACCTGAACGTTCAGGCGGTCTGGTTCAACCTCGCGCGTCGTGGTTCCGCCTGAACGTTCAGGTGAATTCACCCGGCGGTGCCGTGAGCGCTCCGCGTCCCAGGTCGAGAAGTAGACGAGGCCCGATCCCGACGGCCCGCCGGCACCCCCGGCGGGCCGTTCCCCTCTCCCCGGAGTCGCCATGCCGAACCGCCGACAGGTGCTCGCGGGCGCGGCAGCACTCGCCACAGGAGCCGCGATGACCGCCGACGAACCGAAAGCCAAACTCAAGGGCCGGGTGAACCACTCGGT
This sequence comes from Gemmata sp., assembly GCA_036405095.1. Taxonomy (GTDB): domain Bacteria; phylum Planctomycetota; class Planctomycetia; order Gemmatales; family Gemmataceae; genus Gemmata. The sequence goes on from DASWYH010000211.1 coordinate 418, forward strand.
CGTCTTCTGGTGCTTCAACGCGCGGGGCGAGAAATGGGGCGCCGAAAAGACGTGTACGGTCGCCGAGAACCTGGGCTGCAAGTCGATCGAGATCATCGGCCCGGAGCACTGGCCGCTGCTGAAAAAGCACGGCCTCGTGTGCGCGCTGGCGCCCAACGGGATGCCGGGCGCGCCGTTCATGCGCGGGTTCAACAACGCCAAGTTCCACGACGAGGTCATCGAGCGCACCGGCAAGACCATCGACCAGTGCGCGGACGCGAAGTTCCCGGCCGTGATCGCGTTCGTGGGCTACAAGTGGACCGACCCCGACGACCCCAAGTCCGGCACCATCACCACCGACGACGCGCTCAACAACTGTGTTGCGGGCTTGAAGAAGCTCGCGCTCCACGCGGAAAAGAAGGGCGTGACGGTGTGCCTCGAACACCTCAACACCCGCGACGATTCCGACCCGATGAAGGGGCACCCGGGCTACCAGGGCGACGACCTCGACTTTGTCACCACCGTGCTGAAGAAAGTCGGCAGCCCGCGCATCAAGCTCCTCTTCGACATCTACCACGTTCAGGTGATGCACGGCGACCTGATCCGCCGCATCGAGCAGACCAAAGACCTGATCGGGCACGTTCACACGGCCGGCGCCCCGGGCCGCGGCGAACTCGACGACGCGCAAGAGGTCCACTACCCGGCGGTCATCAAGAAGCTCGTCGAGGTGGGTTACACGGGCTACCTCGGGCACGAGTTCATCCCGACCCGCGACCCGCTCGCCGGGTTGAAACAGGCGGTAACGGTGTGCGACGTGTGAGCGCGGCGGGGGAATAATTTCGCGCCGGCGGGGTCGGGGTGGTTAGCTTCCGGCGTGTCCCCGCCCTGGGCGCACGCGGGTCAAGCGGGTCGAACCCGCGTCGGGTTCCGGCGGGCCTCCGCGTGGAATGGTGCTGCGGAATAGCGGTCGTGCTGCTCGTGGTGGCGGCCCTCGGCCACCTCCTCTGGCTGCTCGTTGAAGGGGGGCTGCGTGCCGTCTTCAACATCGAGCGCCCGCCGCACACGGCGCAGCGCCCGTTCCGCTACTGCCCCGCGTGCGGGGCCGAACCCGACCCGCACGACCGCGATTGCCCCCGCTGTGCCCTCGCCTTCGATAGTCCCCGTGCGCTCAGCCTCCACCGGGTGCGCGTCGCCGAGCGCGAGATCGACCGGCTCCTCGAAGACGCTCAAATCGAACCTGGTGCCGCACGCGCGACCCTCGATTCGCTCAAAGCCCGTGCGCGGCGCCTACGCGGGCTGCCGGCGAAACCCAAAACACCTTCACACGCGTATCCCGTAACCGCACCGGCTCCCTCCGAGCCCGACACCGCGCCCCAAGTCCTCGAACCGATACCGGAAGAGACCGCCGCACCCGCGAACGAAACCGTCCAACCGCAAGCGGCGGTTGAGCCGCTCCCGCCGGTCCTCGCCGCACTCGAAGTGAGCGAACCGCCCGCCCGCCCGCGCGTCCCTTCCGGGCCGCCGGCACCGCCGGCCCGCCGGGGGCCGGGGTTCCTCGAAGCGCACAACATTCTCTGGGGCGAACTGGTCGGCGGGCTGCTCATCGTCGGGTGCTCGATCGCGCTCGTCGTCACGCTCCGGCAGAAGCTCGAAGACGTTCCGTACATCCGGTTCCTGCTGTCCGCGGCGGTGACCCTCGGGCTGTTCGGCGCGGGTCAGTACACGTTGCACCGGTGGAAGCTGAGCGGCGCCAGTCGCGGGATGCTTGTTATCTCGATGCTGCTCACCCCGCTCACGTTGCTCCTGTTGGCCGCGCCGTTCACCGAGGGCACGTCCGGGGGCCTCGATACCGGCGTGAAGTTGCTCGCCCTCGCGGCGTTCGTGGGGGTGGTGCGCACCGGCGGGCGCGACCTGATCGGCACCGCACACCTGCCCGGACCGGTGGACCGCCGGTGGCTCCTCGCGCTCGCGGTGGTCGGCGCGGCGGGAACGCAGCTCCTGCCCGCGCACCTCGCGTCCGGGTGGTTCCCGCTGGTGTGCTTTGCGGTCGCAAGCGCCGCGACGCTCGGCGGGCTGTCGTGGTATCACCCGGGCCGGCGCGACGAACCCGTCCCCGACAAGAGCGGAACGGCCCTCCT
>DASWYH010000212.1:0-5108 GCA_036405095.1 Gemmata sp.
CGCTTTGCCGGTGATCGCACCGACCGCGTACCCGTCCTTGGCCTTCAGGGTGACTGAGCCCTTCAAATTGTTGCCGAACTGCGTGCCGAACTCCTCCTTGCCGTCGACCCGGTAGATCGGCCGCACGGCCCGGGCGATGTCGGTCGCGCCGAACTTCCCGAACCGCACCTCGAGCCCGATCAGCACCGCGCCCGGCGGGCCGAGCGTCTTGAACTTGGGGTCGTGCTCGATCGACCCGAGGATGAACGGCTCCTTGCCGAGCGCGATCACTTTCGGTTCCCCTTGGGCACCGGGCACCGGGGCCGGGGCCGGGGCCGCGTTCGGGTCGAACCCCTCCTGGCCTTTGAACAGGAGCCCGAACGCCGTGGTCTCGGTGCGGACGATCTTGCCCACGATGCCGACCGCCGGGGGGCCGTCGGACATCACCCGTATCACGTCCCCTTTACCGCTGAACCCGGCCCACGCGCTCTCGTAGCTGTCCTTCGGGTCGAGCGTGCCGTCGGCCTTCACCTTCATAAAGGTGAGCGCGAACCCGTTGCACCACCAGCCCGCTTTGCCGGTCACCCCGCCGACCGCGTACCCGTCCTTGGCCTTGAGGGTGACCGCGCCCTTCAGGTCGTTGCCGAACTGCGTGCCGAGCTCTTCCTTGCCGTTCACCCGGTAGATCGGGCGCACCGCCCGCACGATGTCCAGGTCCCCGAACTTCCCGAACCGGGCCTCCACCCCGATCAGGACCGCGCCGTCCGGCCCCACGGTCTTGAACTTCGGGTCGCGCTCGATCGAACCCAGAATGGTCGGGCTCTTGCCCCCCGTAACGACCTTCGGTTCCGCCGGCGCCGGGCCGGGCGGTTTCGGGTTACCGGCCTGGAGCTCGCCCGGTTTGCGAAAGGACACGAGGATCGTCTCCGCGTCCGCGCCGGCCACTTGCACCGCGGTGCCCGTCACCCAAACCAGGTGCACCCGCGAGCCTTGAACGTATGACCGCACGCGGGTGACCTTGGCCCCGGCTTCGAGCCGGAACTCGGCCCCATCAAGGGTCCCCGAGCGGACCTCGGTCGAATCGACGATTTGCCCGCCCGTCTCGTTCCGGAGGGCGGCCCAGACGGCGGGGAAGAAGCCGGTTTGGCGGACGAGGCCGAGCGGGACCTCGACCGTCTCCGCGCGGTACGTCATCCCGTCCTCGGTCCGCCCGGCCACCCCCGCGGCCGGGAACGGGCGCGCGGCCAGGGTGAAGTTGCGCCGCTCCTCGGCCTGCCGGGCCGGCTTCTCCGGCAACCAGACCGAGAACGCCTTCCCGCGCGGGGTGTACTCCTTCCACCCGGTCGGGGGCGGGCCGGCCAGGTCCTCGGGCCTGATCCCCGGCACGAGCGCGAACGGGCGCGGCCGGGTGACCACGGGTTCCAGGGCCCCGCGGGTGCCCACTACTTGTACCAGCACCGCGCCCTCGGCCTTCTCGATCGCCAGTTCGCCAACCGCGAGCCCCTTGTCCACCTTCAACGCAACCTTCTTGGCGTTCGGGTGCTTGTCGAGCGCAGGGGCGTCCGGTCCTTTTTCCTTGGGCGGCACCACAACGCAGTACACGGCAACCTCCCGGACCGCCCCCGCCGGGTCTTGCACCTCGGCCTCGATCCGGGCGACCGGTGTCCCGTCCTTGTTCTTGCCGACGGCGACCCGCACCCGGCCGACCCGCCCGGCCATCAACCGCCCGACCTCCGCAGCCGGGACCAGGAACCCGATCCCCTGCCCGTCCCGCGCGCGGGCCACCGCCACCCCGACCAACCGGCCCTTGGCGTCCACCACCGGCCCGCCGCTGTTGCCCGGGTTCAGGTTGCCGTCAATTTGGACCAGGGCCAGCTCCCCGTCTTCGCCCTCGCGGAGGCTGGACACGGACGCTTTGCCCACCGTCACCGCTGGCGCCCCCTTGCCGCCGGCGAGCGCCTGGCCGAGCGGGAAGCCGAACGAGAACACGGTCATGGTCTCGACCGGCTTGGCCGGTTCGGCGTACGCGACCGGCCTGGGCGGCTCCTTGACGTCCTCCACCCGGAGCACGGCCAGGTCGCGGACCTCGTCGGCCCCAACCACGGTGGCCCGGTACTCGCGCTCGGTTCGGGTGCCGCTGCCGAACACCACCCGGACGGTCGGCGGCTTTTGCGGCGCGTCGGGGGGCGGCTTGAGCGCGACGTGGTGGTTGGTGACGACGAGCACCCTGTCCTTATCGGCGGCGACCACGAACCCGGAGCCGGACCCCTTCCACCCGTCCCCCTCGACCCGGACGTACACCGATGCCGCCTTGAGAGCGGAAACGGTTTCCGCCGCGATCGCGTCGTCGGATTGCGCGGGCAACGGGGCGACAGCCAGGAGGGCACAAACAGCGAACACAGGGCGCAGCATGGTAAAGTCCGAGAAGGGCATAGCAACCACCTGAGTATCAGCCCCTGGAACAGATCTGTCAACCGGATAACGCACCCGCGAAGCCCGATACTCAAGAGCCACGAAGACAATCGGGGCGCGGGGCGGCCGTGCCGCCTCTCGGAAGCGACCGCCCCGCAGCACCCGGGCGGAACGAAGGCCGGCGCCGGGGCCGCGCCTACGGCTTGTCGAACCACTCCCGGATCGCGACCAACTTTTGCTTGACGTTGTACAGCGGTTTCGGGTCTTCGCGGACCGCCCAGCTCCCGTTCTCCTGCTTCCGGTAGAAGCCCGCAACGACCTGCTTCTTTTGGTCCGTGGTCAGGTACCAGCTCAGGGCCGCTTCGCGCTCTTGCTCAAACGTGACGGTGGTGAAAAACGGCCGGTCTTTGGCCACGTCTTTGAACGCGCGATCGGCCTCACCCAGGAGCTCGTTGTTGCGGTGGTACGCCGCCGACCCGCGGGCCGTGAACACCGCCTGGAGCGGGGCGCTGACGGCCCCGATGATGAGATCGACCGGCGACTGCGGCTCTTCCACGACCTTCGATCCGCTGGCCTCCAGGGGGTACGCTCGGACCTGGACCAGGAGCACCCCGGACGTGTTGTCGATGACCTCCTGCCGGTGCGCGAGGAGCCAGTTGGCGAGGGCGTCGATGCCGTAGTTGTCGAAGTACCCGGCGTCCACCACCCGGCGGGTGGGCGCCACCGGCAGCGGCACCGCCGGGCTGACGACCGGGAACGACGCGCTCATGCGGGCGGCCGTTCCGATGGTGAAGGTGTCGGCCTTTGGGAACAGCCGGAAGAACTCGACCCCCGCCAGGGACAGGTCGCGCCCGGCGTCCAGGCGGTTCGCCCGGGGCACGGCCAGCGCGTCCAGGTCCAGGTTGCTCACGAACAGCCGCTTACTGTCCTCGACCATCATCGGCGTGAAGACCAGCGCCGGGCGGCCGGCGCCCCGGTCCCCGGCGCGCAGCGCGGCGAACGTCTTTTGGAACGGTGAGCCTCCCGCCCACGTTGCCCCCCGTAAAGGCTTCTTGAAGTTGTAGTCCCAGGCCCACTCCAGGGTCCGCCCGCGGTCCTCTTCGTACCGGCCCGGCAAAATGTTCCAGGTGAAGTCGCGCAGCACCATCGTCTGAACGACCGGCGTGAGGGAGTCCTCGGCCAGGCGCTCGGAGAACGGGAGCAGACCGGTTTTCGGGTCGCGCGGCTCTTGCGGCAACCGCCCGGCGTCGAAGTTGCCCACATACGCCGCGGCCCCGACCATCCCGCCACTCGCGCCCGCGATGACCTTGATGTTGTCGCGAATGTCCGGCTTCCCGGCCGAGCCGTCGAACTCGGCTTCGAGCCCCTCCAGCACCACCCCGGTCCACACGGCCGCCCGGACGCCGCCGCCGCTGACCGCGACCACGACCAGGCGCGGCTTACTGGTGCGGATCGGGGTGCCCGTGTTGTTCGGGTCTTGCCACCGCTTCTTGAACTGCTCCAGGAACTCTTTGCCCCCCGCCAGACCGCCACCCGGTCCCCGCTTGCGGTACGCCTCGCGCGGTTGGCCCGCCCCGTCCGTCCCGTCCTCCAGGTACTCGTTGTTGCCGAGCGGGAGCCGCTTGTCCACGTCGTACAGGTCGTCCGCAATCCCCGGGAACGTCTGCTTATTGGGGGCGATCGAGTTGATGTTCAGGAACGCGATGAGGGCCAGCAGGGCTGCGCCGAGAGTGCGCGCCCCGCGGACCCGGAACGCGGTCAGCCCGCCCACCACGTCGAGCAGCATCAGGAACAGGCTGAGCAGGACGGCCGGGGAGATCTGCCCCCACTGCGGGTCGATGTGCGGTTCGGCCGCGTACACAACGATGGTCCACAGGAGCAGGGCGCCGAGCACCGTGAGGATGGAGAACCCGAGCGTGATCGCCATCGCGTGGAGCAAGCGGAGGGTGTGGAGCCGGGCCGCTGCCGCAGGAGGTGCGGGCGCCGGGGCGCCCGCGCAGGGGACGACCTCCCCGGGCGACGTGAGCCACTGTTGAAGGGCCACTTTTTCGCGCAACGCGACCGCCGCATCGAAGAGCGAAACGAAGTACACGGTAACGAAGCTCGAAAGGTACCCGGCGACGAACCACAGCCCGTAGTGCGGGAAGAGGCTCCAGCCCAGCCCGCCCGCGTCGCTCCGGGGCTCCGCCGGGCGCATGGTCATATCGCCCGAAACCACCTTCCCCACTTCGACCGGCGGGGCTTTCCCCACCTCGATCGCGATGGCCTTCCCGGCGTACAGAACGACCACCAACCCGAGGAGCCAGTAGAGCATCCACCGGCCCACCCGGCGCAAACCGGGATTGAGGCTCGGGAACAGGCTCGTCGCGTACACCCGCCACCGGCACCAGTCCGTTTCGGTCGGCGCGTCCGGGAGGTGGTCCGGGGCGAACCCGTGCAGCAGGACGTTCACGAACAGAACCGTCCCGAACAACCAGGCCGTGCCCACGCCTACCAAAAACTGGCTCCACCAGCTCTCGTTCCAGAACAGGTCGGTCAGCCCCAGCTCGGCCCCGACGATCCCCCAGGCGATCGCCAGGTAGAGCGCGACTTGTGCGGTCAGCAGGGGGCTCCCGATCAGCCACCGAACGGAGCGCTCGAACCGGCAGTAGAGGAGGTGACTCCGGAACGGCGCGGTGACCCGGTCGTAAATGCCGAGGCACCCCCCGATCAGGGCG
>DASWYH010000213.1:0-2336 GCA_036405095.1 Gemmata sp.
TGGGGGTGGGGGGGGGGGCCCGGGGGGATCGTGTCGGCCGAACTGGACCCGCGCGACCCTGGACTCGCCAAGGGGTGGGGGAACGCGATGAAGGACTTGGCTCAACACACCAAGAAGGGCGGCACCTTGTATGTGTTCACCCTCCCGTGAGGATCGACATGGTGCGCGGGGTCGTGCTTTTCGGACTGATGGTCGTTGTGGCGGTTGCCGCCGTTGCAGCGTTGTCCGCCTTACGCCCGGCCGGCGATGCGCACACGCCCGCCGACCCTGGGGCACGGCGGGGCGGGGCAAATGCCGCACCCGCGCCGGTGGACGAACGGCTCGCGCCGATGCCGCGCAAAAAGGTGTTGCGCGTCTCTGCGGACCCGAACAACTTACCGTTCACCAATGACAAACTTGAGGGTTTCGAGAACAGGATCGCCGCGATCGTCGCGGAGGAACTCGGCGCGGACCTTGAGTACGTGTGGCGCGCCCAGCGCCGCGGGTTCTTTCGTCAGTCGCTCAAAGAAGGCGAGTGCGATCTGGTGCTCGGGGTGCCGGTCGGGTTCGATCCGGTCACCACGACCGCGCCGTACTACCGATCGAGCTACGTGTTCGTGTCTCGGCGCGACCGTGGGGCCGTGGTGGCGTCGTTCGATGACCCCGCCCTCAAGAAGCTGAAGGTGGGTGTGCAGTTGATCGGCGACGACGGGTACAACACGCCGCCGGCCCACGCGCTCGCGGCGCGCGGGCTGATCGACAACGCCGTCGGGTTCACCGTTTACGGCGACTACTCTGAGCCCAACCCGACCGCGCGCATCGTCGAGGCGGTCGCGTCGGGTAACGTCGATGTGGCGGTGGTGTGGGGACCGACGGCCGGTTACTTCGCAAAGAAATCAAGCGTCTCGCTCGATCTGAAACCGGTCAAGCCGGCGGCGGACGCGGCCGGGCTGCCGTTCGCGTTCGCGATCGCGCTGGGTGTGCGCCGCGGCAACACCGAATTCCGCGATCAACTCGACGCCATCCTGAAGAAGCGCAAAGCCGACATCGACCGGATCCTTGACGGGTACGGCGTGCCGCGGGTGCCGAAGCCGGACGTGAAGAAAGGGGGCGCGCCGTGAGACCGGTCTTGCTCCTGTTCGTCGGCGCCCTGGCGGTCGTGGCGTGCCGGCGCGAAGACCGTGCGTACCGGCCGCCGGCGCCGTTCGCGGAGGGCGCGCGGTTCCGGGAGGACTACCAGAGCAACGCGTTCGCGCTGTCGGAGGGCAAGCGCCTCTACCAGGCCATGAACTGCATCGGGTGCCACGCCGACGGCGGGGGCGGGATCGGCCCACCGCTCATGGACGCGAACTGGATCTACGGGTCCGAGCCCGAGGTGATCTTCGACACGATCGCCCGCGGCCGGCCGAACGGAATGCCGGCGTTTCGGGGCGAGTCGCGCGCCCCCGGGATCAATGTGGTCGGGACGCTCCCGGACTACCAGCTCTGGCAACTCGTTGCGTATGTGCGCAGCCTGAGCGGGTTGGCCCCAAGCGATGCCGCCCCGGGCCGGAGCGACCACATGAGCGGCGCGCCACCGGAGCAGAATCGTAACGCCGAACGGCCGGTGGTCGCGGCGCCCCCGGACGCGGGTGACACACCCCGATGACGCGCTTCGCCTTTTTACTTGTGCTGCTCGCGGCGGGATGCACCGGGCACGAGCACCAGTCGGCCGTCGATCCGGCCGGAGTGCAGGCCGGGCGCATTCACGCACTCGGTACCCTGTTCTTGTGGACCACGGGCACGGTCTACCTGCTCGTCATGGCGGCGCTGGCGTGTGCGCTCCTGCGCCCGCGCCCGAAGGGCGCGTCCGACACGCCGGTCGCGGTCCCACCGTTCGACCGAGAGTTGCGCAAAGGGGTTGTGGTGACGGGTGCGGTGTTGCTCACGGTGACGATCCTGTTCGTGTTCCTCATCGCCGACTTCGTGACCGGCCGGCGGATCGACGCGCTGGCCGAACCCGATCCGCTCACGGTCCGGGTGACGGCTCATCAGTGGTGGTGGGAGGTGAAGTACGACGGCCCGACGCCGAGCGAACAGGTCACCACCGCGAACGAGGTCCACATCCCGACGGGGCGCACGGTGCGGATCGAACTGGAATCGGCGGACGTGATCCACAGCTTCTGGGTGCCGAACCTGCACGGCAAAACGGACGTGATCCCGGGGCAGACTACGCGCACACACCTGCGCGCGGACCGCGACGGGGTGTTCTGGGGACAGTGCGCCGAGTTCTGCGGGCTCCAGCACGCGAACATGCGGTTCCTCGTCGTCGCGGAATCGGCAGCGGACTTTCAGACGTGGCTCGCCGGGCAGCGACG
>DASWYH010000214.1:0-2958 GCA_036405095.1 Gemmata sp.
GGGTGGACGTTATCCACCACCGCGCCCTGCGAAGCCCGGACTTTCCTCCCGTGCTTGCCATTGGCTCTTGGGCACTGCCCCTTTCGCCCCACCGCGCCTGCGCGGGCGCAGGTGAAAACAGAGGACCAGTGACCAAGAACCAATAACAAACACCGGCGACCGTCCGGCCGACCGACGGACCCAAGTTGCATCGTAGTCGAAGCGACCACTTAAAAGAAGGGACACCGGGAGCGGACGAAAGGTTCTCGGGCGGAATAAGATGACCGTATGGCGACGGCTCCCCTCGACTGGTCCGCGTACCCCCCGCCGGAGTTCACCGGGGGCGCGGTGGCGGTCGGCAACTTCGACGGCGTTCACCGCGGGCACCAGGCACTCGTTGCGACCGCGCGCGAACACGCGGTTCGTGTGCCCGGCCCCGCGGTCGTGGTCACCTTCGATCCCCCACCGCACCAGGTGCTGCACCCGGGTTCGGAGCGCCCCCCGCTCACCACCATTGCGCAACGGGCGCAGTTGCTGCACGCGGCCGGTGCGGACCACGTCATCGTGTTGCGCACGAGTCCGGCGCTGCTGGCCCTCAGCCCGGAGGCGTTCTTCGAGGACGTGATCGCCAAGCAACTTGGTGCGAAGTGTGTGATCGAAGGGTACAACTTCCGGTTCGGTCGCGGGCGCGTGGGGACCAACGAGACGCTCCGCGCCCTGTGCGCGGCAGCCGGGTTGGGGTTCGCCGAGGTGCCGCAGTTCGCCCTGGGCGGCGAACCGGTTTCGAGCAGCCACGTGCGAGCGGCGCTCGTGGCCGGGGACGTGGCCCGGGCGGCGGAACTGCTCAACCGCCCGTACCAGATCGCCGGGACGGTTGTCACCGGTGCCCGGCGGGGCCGCACCATCGGGTTCCCCACTGCGAACCTCGGCGAAGTGACAACCCTGCTCCCCGGGAACGGTGTGTACGCGGTCCGCGCTCTCGTTGAGGGGGGCACGCACCCGGCGGCGGCTAACATCGGCCCGAACCCGACCTTTGGCGAAGACGCGCGCAAGATCGAGGTGCACCTGATCGGCTTCGCGGGCGACCTGTACGGCAAAGAGGTGACCGTCGAGTTCGTTTCGCGCTTGCGCGAAACGAAACCCTTCAAGGGCGTTTCGGAACTCGCCGAACAGTTGAAGTGCGACATCGAACACGCGCAACGTGTGCTGCGAGCGGGGGAACCATGAGTCTCAAAGAGCGGGTCGAACACGCCCTGAAAGTGGAGATCGCGCCGGCGCTGCTCCTCGACGGCGCCGGGATCGAGGTCCTGGAGGTCGCCAACGGCATCGCGTCGGTGCGGCTGTCGGGGGCGTGCGCCGGGTGCCCGGCCACCATCATGACCGTCGTCACATCGCTCGAAGACGAACTCCGCAAGAAGGTGCCCGAGGTCGAGGTGCTCGAAGCCGTACCGTGAGCGCACTTATCGGAGTCCGCGTGCGCGCTGGCGGTGCTCACGCGGTCCGATCCGCACCCTCACTTCGCCACCTTCGTGGCGGGCGGGTGAACGAACCCTTCGGCCAGCGCGTTGCACTGTTCGACCGTCATCTCGCCCTCTTGCACCCACACCCGGTACTTGAGCTTCAGCGGCTTGTCCGGGGTCAGATCGTACTCGAAGTAGTCCCCGAACCGCCCGTACTCGCGCTCGCTCCCGCGCGCCTCTTTCGGGTTGTCGGGGTGGTTCACCCGGAGCACCGTGTACCGCTTCCCGCCGGTCACGAAGCTGCACGCGTTCCAGGGCAGGTTGGTGGTCTTCGGGTTCTTGCCCTTCGGGTCCCAGTTGCGCGTTTCGTTGACCTTCCCCTTCCCGTCCGGGCGCAGGTAGTAGGTGTTCTCCTTGCCGTTCTTCGAAACCTCCTGGTTCGCCCGGAAGTGGAACCCGGCGTGCTGCGGGTCGCCGTCCAGGCGCACCTTGCCGAGCTTCGTGGAGAGGGTCGTTGACCAGTCGATCAGAGTGCCGCCCGTGGTCGCGTAGGCAGTCAGCTCGCGCTCCTCGGTGGCGAACGTCGCCGCGTTTTTGCCGTGCCACGAGATGAGCGACGTGTGTTTGCCGAACACCTCGCCGGCCTCGGTGCTGAGCATCTTGTCGTGTTGCGAGAACACGTTGTCGGTGCCGTGCCACACGTCGGCGGTCTGCTTGTCGCCGTAGCTGATGCGGTTGAACCCGAAGAACAGCCCGCGGTGGTGCGGGAACTGGCCGTCCTTCGCGGTCTTCGCGCTGGTGTTGGTGAGCAGGGTCTCGCCCTTCGCGGGGTCGTAGACGTTGTGGAACGGCTTGAACGTGTAGTAGTGGTCCTTGGCGTCGTGCGGCAGGTTGAAGTATTGCAGCACCTTGCGCCCGTCGAACGCCAGAACCGTGGTGCCGTCCTTCTCCTCGGTGAACTTGAACTGCGGCGGCGCCTTCACGTAGTTGAGCATCGTCGGCGTCACGGTCACCGTCTCCCCGGCCTTCAACTCGGGGAGGACGAACACCAGCTGTTTGCCGTCGGCGGTCGCCTGGGCCGGGACGTGCAACCCGTCGGGGAGGGTGACCGAGTTCGCGTTCGAGCCGGCCGGCCGGGGCGCGACGACGACGGCGTTGGTCTCGTCCACCTTGCCGCCGCTCACGCCGATCTTCTGCGCGGGTGCGGAAAGCGGGACCGTGAGGAGCAGCGCGAGTGCGGGCAGCGTGCGTACCATGTTGGCGCTCGGGAAAGGGAGGCGCGACGCGAGGCGCGGCCTAAGATAGAGACCGACTCGCCCGTTCTGGGGTCGAGAGAGGGCTTCCCATGAGCGTATCCGCTGCCGAGTTGACTGCCAAGAAGTGTACCGCGTGTGAGGGCGGCACGCCGCCGTTCACCGCGGAGCAGGTCGCCGCGCACCTGCCCGCCGTCCCCGAGTGGAAGCTGTCCGAGGACGGCAAGCTGATCCGGCGGAAGTACAAGTTCAAGGACTTCGTCACC
>DASWYH010000215.1:0-5909 GCA_036405095.1 Gemmata sp.
CTGTGGGTCCGGCCACCCGATCACAAACGGCAGGTCGTTTAACGCGTGCTCCTTCGGCGAGCCGAACAGCGCGTGGGGATTTTTTCCGGTACACATTATTGCCCATCGACCGCAGAGCCCGAGGGGCGTCTGCGTCGGCCGCGGTCGCCCGGCGTTCACGCTCCCGACGAAAGAGAAGCGACGCGAGCGGCCCGTCGATCGGCGGGTGCGGTTCGCTACACCTTCACGCGGGCCGCAAACGTGGTCCGGAGCCGGCGCTCGCCCGCGGGCGTGATGCGGTTGTCGCGCAAACTCAGGTCGCGCACGGCGCCCAGGTGCCGCGACCCCGCCAGCGCCCGCGCGCCGGGGTCGCCGATCCCGTTCTTCCACAAATCGAGGTACTCCAGGTTCGCCACGTGCGGCGAGGTCGCCAGCGCCCGGGCCCCCGCGTCCGCGGCGCCGCAGTCGCGGAGCACCAACTCCGTGAACCGCGCGAGGTGCTCACACCCGGCCAGCGCCCGCACCCCGGCGGACCCGAGTGGGTTCATCGACAGGTTCAGCTGCGGCCCGTGAAGCCGCCCCAGCAGCGGCGAATCGGCCAGCGCCGCCGCCCCCCGGTGCCCGATCCCGGTGTTCTGAAGGTCCAGGACGTTCAGCGTGTGCGCCAGCGGCGAACCCGCCAGCGCCGCCGCCCCCTCGCACCCGAACCGGTTGCGGAACGCGGACAGCGCCACCAACTGCCTCAGGTGCGGCGCGCGCGCGATCCGGCGCAGCCCCTCGGCCGTGAGTTCCGTGCCCGAGGCGTCCAGCGCGGACAAATTGACCAGCGCGGCCGACGCAAGAAACGCCGCACCCGTGTCGCTGAGCGGCCCCTTGATTATGAGCTGGCGCACGTTCGAAACGTCCGCCCCGGCCATCACCCGCAAGAACCCCACTTCCAGGGCCGGGGCGAACACCGAGAGCCGGCGCACCAGCCCGAAGTTCGCACACGCGAGGAGCCGCCGGGCCTGTCGTTCGGTCGTCTCCTCGTTCGTCGGGCGCACGTTCCGCAGGGTGGGGAACTCGGCCGCGCCCGCGAGGTAGTGGACGCCCAGGTACCGGCGCAGGTCGGCCCCGACCGGCAACCGCTCCAGCACCGCGGCCCCGACGAGTTCGGTACTCACCTCCTCGGTCCAAGCCGCGAGCGGGGAGCGGAACCAGGCCCCGAGCTCGGGATCGTTCAGGTCGTTGATGCCGATCCGGGCCACGATCAACCCGCGCACGAACCGCGCCGGGTTCCCCACCGCGAGCGGATCGAACGCGAACGGGCGCGGCGGGTTGGTGGCCAGGTGCTGCGCGAACCCGAACCGCGGGTGCGCGAGTTCGTGGAGCCGGCGCGGGAGGTCGCCGAGCCACCGCTCCGCGTGGGCCGCGAGCAGCGCCCGCTCCTCGGCGCGCAGTTCCGCCGTGCGCCCGATGTCGCTGGTCGGCCGGGCCAGTTCCACCTGAACGCGAACGAGCGCCGCACGGGCGCGGGCGTCGGCGGGTGAGGGCAACCCGGACACCTCCGCGTGCTCTTCGAGCCAGTCCGCGAGCACGAGCCGCGGGGTGTCGTCGGCCGGCGCGGCCCGGCAGCTCGCGAGCAGCCCCAAGAGGTCCGGGTTCAGCGGCGCCGGCGAAACGGGAGACGGGGGCACTGGGGTTTACCTCCTGCGCACCGCGGGTTCGCGCCCACCGGGCGCCCGGACAATCGGCCCTTTGCGGCCGGGACCGTTGGGTCCTCGGTTCCGCGACAGAATATCCTTGCGGCGGGACACGCGGCGACTTATCCCTATTCTTTCCTCACGCACAAGAGGCACTCTCCCAACTGTCCCGCCGATGTCGCTACCGCTCATTCTCTTCGTTCTGGTGGGCACCGCAACCTGCGTTTCGGCGGTCGGGGTGGTCGTGTCGCGCAACGTGGTGCGGATGGCGGTGTGGCTGCTGTTCACCCTGATCGGCGTGTCCCTCATTTACTTCTTGCTCGGCGCCGAGTTCGCCGGCGCCGCGCAGCTCATCGTGTACGTCGGCGGCACACTGGTTCTGGTCGTCTTCGGGGTGATGCTCACGGCCCACGGTCCGCTGCGCGAGTTGCGCACGAAGCGCACCGAGTGGGCCGTGGGCGGCGCGCTCGGGGTCGCGCTGTTCGCGCTGCTCGCGGTGGCCTCGCTGAAGCTCGGCGCACCGGCACCGAGCGAAGACCCGCTCCCCGGAACCGGGCCGCTCGGCATGAGTTTCCTCGGCGCGACCGATACCAGCCCCAAGGGGGCGGTGAGCGGCACCCCGGCCGGCACCGTGTCGCGGACCCCGGTCGCGTACCTGCTGCCGTTCGAGATCGTGTCGGTTCACCTGCTCGTGGTGCTGGTCGGGGCCGCGTACCTGGCGCGCGCCAAGCGGAAGCGAGCGCACCCATGAACGAAATCGGGCTGACACCGTTCCTCCTGCTGTCGGCGTTCCTGTTCGCGTGCGGGGTGGTGTGCGTCACCACGAAGCGGAACGCGATCGGCATCCTAATGGGGGTCGAACTGATCCTGAACGCGGCGAACGTGAACTTGGTTGCGTTCGCGCGGTTCAACCCGGGGTTCCGGCTCGAAGGGCAGGTGTTCGCCCTACTGGTGGTGGTCCTCGCCGCCGCAGAAGCCGCGGTGGCGCTGGCCATCATCCTGAACTTTTACAACAACCACGCCACCGTGGACGTGGACGAAGCGAAGGACTTACGGGGGTAGCGGGGAGCGGGCCGTGAGCCGCGCGGCGTTCGGCGGTAACCTCCCTTGAGCGGGCGAGGGCGCGAGCCAAACGCCCGTCACTGACCACGGACCACTAACCACTGACCACTGACCCATGCTCGACTGGTTCCAGGCCGTTCCCGGTCGCCTGTTCGTGGTCGGCGCGCTGCTGCCGCTGGCCGCGTTCGTGCTGATGCTGATCGCGGGCGGCATCCGCGCGCTGTGCCGGCCGTTTCGCGACCTCGGCGGCGTCGGGGGCGCGGTGTACCGGCTCTACGGCGGCGACACCCCGCTGAAAGTCGGTGCGTACCTCGCAACGCTCTTCATGGCCGGCGCCGCCGCGCTGGGTGTCACCGGTCTGGCAAATTTCTTGACCGACCCGTCCGCCGGCGAGCAGCGGGCCGCGCGCTGGGGCGAGCGCGTCGACTGGCTCCGGTTGGGGCCGCTCAGCTCCGCCCCGCCGCCGGTGTGGGAACAGCAGCACGACGCCGACCCACTGTTACCCACCCCGAAACCGGCACTCGCACTGGAACTCGGGTACAAGATCGACGAACTCACGGCCGTCGTGTTCACGATGGTCACCGTGATCGGCACGCTGATCTTCGTGTTCTCGCTCGGCTACATGCGGGACGAAACGCGCCCGGCGGTCGAAGACCACGAAGTGACAGCCGAACCGCACTTCCACCGGCGCGGGCGGTACGGGCGGTTCTTCCTGTACCTGTCGCTGTTCAGCTTCTCGATGCTGAACCTCGTCATCGCGGACAACTTGTTCCAGGTGTTCGTCAGTTGGGAACTGGTCGGGGTGTGCTCGTTCTTCCTGATCGGGTTCTACTACGAGCGCCCCCGCGCGAGCCGGGCCGCGAACAAGGCCTTCATCGTGAACCGGATCGGCGACGCCGGGTTCCTGATCGGCATCCTGATCGCCTGGACGTACCTCGGGACGCTCAACTTCGACGAGATGAACCGCCGGGTGCGGTCGCCGGAGCGCGACAGCCACACGCGCCTGGAGTACGCGAACCGGTTCGTGCGCGTGAACCCGGCGCCCGAGGCGGACCGGTACGGGAACCCGCAGTACGCCCTCCCGGCGCCCAAAGCCGACGCCCCGGGCGAGTACCTCGCCCTGTTCCCGATCGTGCAGTCCGGGCACTTCGACGGCATCCAGCGCGGCACCCACAAGGACGGGCACGTCTCGGCCCCGCGCCTGGCAACGCTGACGACGTACAGCGTGATCCCCTATGGGCTCTTCGTTGTGATGGGGATCGGCATCTTTCTGGGGTGCGCGGGCAAGAGCGCGCAGGTGCCGCTCCAGACGTGGCTCCCCGACGCGATGGAAGGCCCGACACCCGTCAGTGCGCTGATCCACGCGGCCACGATGGTCGCGGCCGGCGTGTATCTGGTCGGGCGGTGCTTCCCGCTGTTCGCGCCCGAGGTGCTCCTCACCATCGCCTACACCGGGGCCGTTACGCTGTTCATCAGCGCAACGATCGCACTCGTTCAGACGGACATCAAGCGCGTGCTGGCCTATTCGACGTGCAGCCAGCTCGGGTTCATGATGCTCGCGCTGGGTCTCGGCGGGTGGGTCGCCGGGCTGCTGCACCTCGTGACTCATGCGTTCTTCAAGGCGCTGCTGTTCCTCGGCTCGGGGAGCGTGATTTACGGGTGCCACCATGAGCAAGACCTCCGCAAAATGGGCGGGCTGAAAGCGCGGATGCCCATGACCGCGTTCACGATGTTGGTGGGCGTGCTGGCGATCTCCGGGGCGCCGCTCCTCAGCGGGTGGTACAGCAAGGACATGATCCTTTCGACCGCCCTCGGGTACGTGAGCGCGCATCCGGTCCACGCGCTCCTGTTCGCGCTCCCGGCGGTCACCGCCGGGCTCACCGCGTACTACATGTTCCGGCTCTGGTTCCTCACGTTCACGGGGGCGCCGCGGGACCAGCACCTCCACGCCCACGCGCACGAGTCGCCGCGGGTGATGGTCGCCCCGCTCGTCGTGCTGGCGCTGTTCAGCCTCGGGATCGCCTGGGGCTGGCCCGTGTGGGACGCCGAAGCGAGTTACCTCGGGCAGGTGCTCCACCGGGCCGAACCGGCGGCGGTCCGCACCGATTTCCGCGCGGAACGGGCACAGGAGCACCACCTGCACCTGTACGCGGGCGCGGGCGCGCTCGGGTTGGCCGCATTGGGCACGTACCTCGCGTTCGGTGTGTTCTACCAGAACACGCCGAGCCCCGAAGCGTTGCGCGCCACCGGACCGGGGTGGTATCGGTTTTTGCTCCGGAAGTGGTACTTCGACGAGGCCTACGACGCGGCCCTCGTGAACCCGACGTTGGGCCTCGCGCGCGCCGCGGCGGCGGCCGACAAGCGCCCCCCGGACCGGCCCGCGAAGGGGCTCGACTTCCGCACCCTTGATGGCGTCCTCAGCGCCGTCGGCCAGGCCGCGGGCACAATCGGGAACGGGCTCCGGCGGGCACAAACGGGGTCGATCCGGTCCTACGTGCTCGCGCTGGCCTTGACGGCCGCGCTGTTGTTGGGGATGCTCGCGGTCATTGTGAAGTAGCCCGGACCGCAAACGAGCGCTGACAGGGCAGACCGGACCGAGTGCACGAGACGGGCTCACCGCCGTTCCGCTCCGGTCGTCCTGTCAAAAGCTGCCTCTCTCATGCACAAGGCTGAGGAATGGCCGAATCGGACCTGACGTGGTTGTCGCTTCTCGTTTTCCTGCCGGCGCTGTGCGCGGCCGGGTTGCTCGTGTTCCCGTCGAAGTGGACCGAAGGGATGCGCTGGTGGGCCATTTTCGGCGCCGCCGGCACGCTCGCGCTCGCGCTGTGCGTGGTGGTGGGGTACTACAACCTCCTCGACCGGCACCTCGACGCCAACGGGATGCCGCGCCACTCGGTCCACACGCGGCTCGACAACCGGGCGGACAAGGCTTCCAGCGACGCGGCCCAACCGATCCCCAAGAAGCTCGACCCCAACGACTGGATCGCGCGCCGCTCGTGGATCGGCCCGTTCGACGTGCAGTACGCGCTCGGCGTGGACGGGCTCAGCCTGCCGCTCGTGGTGCTGACGGCGCTGGTCACGTTGCTGGCGATCGTCGCAAGCTGGAAGATCGAAGGGAACGTGCGCGGGTATCTCGCGCTGCTGCTGCTCCTCGAAACGGGAGTGATCGGCGCGTTCCTGGCGCTC
>DASWYH010000216.1:0-3819 GCA_036405095.1 Gemmata sp.
TGCCGGTTTTCAAGACCGGTGCAATCGACCACTCTGCCACCCTTCCAGATGCTCCCTCGCTCCGTGCTTTCGTGTTCTACCCTTCTTATCGGTGCGCTCTTCCTCTGGACAAGTGCGCCATCGGGCGGACCGGCCGGGAGCAACCGCTCTGCTCCGCTGAGACGCGGAAGAAGACGCATGAAGCAGTCTAGCAGTTCGCGCACGTTGAGAAAAGCGCTCTGGGCTGTGTGCGAACTCGGGGGGCAACTCCCGTGGGGATGCTCGGGTCGGCGAGAGGGCGGGCCCGATCGCGGGCGCCACAACCGGCACATCCGATACCCCGCCGGAGACATTTTGTGGCCAGTAACTTGGCGCGTGTCGTCGGGGGCGATAAGCTTTTCTGCACTCGCAATCTCCACGCCCGCTCCGTTCTCCTGTTCGCCCCACTCGTCACTCCTCCCCATCTATCTGGAGGTGCGGTCATGCGCCGTATCGGCTTCACGCTCATTGAGCTGCTCGTTGTTATCGCGATCATCGCGATCCTGATCGGGCTCTTACTGCCCGCCGTGCAGAAGGTCCGCGAGGCCGCCGCCCGGATGCAGTGCAGCAACAACCTCAAGCAGATCGGGCTGGCCCTGCACAACTACCACTCGGCCCAGCAGAAGCTGCCCCCGGGCACCAGCTCCGGCTCGTTCACCGGCCCGAACGTGTTCCTCCTCTCGTACCTGGAGCAGGACAACATCGCCAAGCAGATCCCGAACCCCGAGACCGAGTACGCCTTCGGGGCGTGGAACGCGAACAAGCCCAAGGTGTTCGTGTGCCCGTCCGAGACCGAGCGCGGCGAGTCCTCCGTGTTCGGGTACGGGAGCTACAAGTTCAACTCGGGCAGTTGGGCCAAGATCAGCGGCTGGGACGGGGTGTTCGGGATGCGCTCGGCCGACGAGGGCGCGCCGGCACAGGTCGCGCAGGTGGTCAAGCTCACCGACATCACCGACGGCACCTCGAACACGGCTGCCGCGGCCGAGGCCGGTAACTACCCGTCCTCGGGGGCCAACAGCAAACTGGGCGACTGCTTCGAGGCCGGGTCCGTGTCCGCAACCACGCTCCCGGCCGCACGGGCTCAGTTCCTCGGGATGAACTGGCAGACCGCGTCACTGGCCGGCGGGAGCTGGCGCGGGCGCGGGTACCCGTGGGGCGAAGGGTCCATGTGGCGCGGGCTGTACAACCACCTGCTCCCGCCCAACAGCCCGTGCTGGCGCCCGGGCGCATACGGGCTGATGGTGGCCCCGATCGGGAGCCGGCACAGCGGCGGCGCGAACGCGGTCATGGCGGACGGGTCCGTGCGGTTCGTGCGCGACGGGGTCGACCCGGACGCCTGGACCGCGGCCGGAACCCGCGCGAGCGGCGAAACCCTTCCACTCAACTGAACCCACTGAACCGGAGGCCCGTGATGACGCGCTACGCACTGGCTCTGTTACTCGCCGTCCCCGCCTTCGGGTGTGGGAGTTCCGACCTGCCAACGACGAGCGACCCGGACGCGATCCGCCGGGAGCAGGAGCGACTCGGCGGGGGCGGCCCGAAAGGGGCCCCGAAGGGGGCCAAGGACGACGCCGTCCGGCGCGAGCAGGAGCGCCTCAAGGGCAAGGGGTGACGTGAGCGCCCGAGCCCGCCGGGGCCGTGAATGCGGACGTGTTCGGGACCGCCCCGCGGGGCGGTCGGACGGGGCACCACGGCCACCCAATTGGGGCGGGCGCTCGACAGCGAACCCCGCACGGTGCAACCGAGGAGTTCTCCGCGTCCGTGGGGCTTCTCGGTGGGCCGGCGCCCTCCGCTGCACCACCGAACCGGGGCGGCGCGGCGGAAGGCACGGGCCGGAATCACTTGTCAATTGTGGTCCGGATCGTTTCCGCGACGAGCTTGTTCCCGGCCTCGTTCAGGTGAACGCGGTCCGTGGTCAAAATGCCCTTCTCCTTGTCGTCGGCGTTGTGCTTGGCGAGGTGGTCCACGAACGCCTTGCGCAGGTCGCACAGTTGCGCACCGGTCTCCTTGGCGACCTTGCGGCTCACCTCCGCGTACTCGTCGAGCTTCGCGTCGAGCTTGTTCGCGCCGCCCTTCTTCTCGCCGATCACGGTCGGGGTGCAGAGCACCACCCGCGCGCCGCTGTCCTTGATCTTGCCGATGATCTCCTTCAAGCCGGCCTCGAACTTGTCTTTCGACGTGCCCCTGGTGGGGTCGTTCTCGCCGTGCCACACGTCGTTGATCCCGATGTAGATCACGACCAGCGTCGGCTTCTTGGCCAGCACGTCCTTTTCGAGCCGGCGCTGGAGGTCCGGCACCTTGTTCCCGCTGATCCCGGCGCCGACGATCTCGATGCCCAAATCTTTGTGCTTCTCGTTCAGCGCGTTCTTGATGACCGTGACGTACCCCTTCGGCGCGACGCCGCCGGCGGTGATCGAGTCGCCCAGGAACACGATCTTCTCGCCCTTCTTCAGCGCGGGCGGGGCGTCCGCGGCCGGGGCAAACGGGGCGACCGCGAAGAGGGCGGCGGCCGCGAGCAGCTGAGCAGTTCGCATAACGTGCGTCCTTCCGGAAAGGGAGAGCGGGGCAGATCATTCTACGAACCGCGGGCCCCGACGACGCGCGCGCAAGTGGTGCTACAATAGCCGTTCCGCCACGGCAGCGGTCGCCTCTCCCCCCGGAGTGACATGGAGTCCACGCGCTTTCACGACGGCTCGCCCGACCCGGACACGTCGCTGCCCGCCGCGCGCGCGGGGGCGCCCGGCGACCTCGCGGCCCGGTACCGCGCGATCCTCGCCGGGACCGACCCGGACTGGGCCGCCGGGTGCCGGGACCTGAACCTCGTCGGGCGCGGCGGACAAGGGGTCGTGTTCTTCGCGCACCGCGAGGGCTCCGACGGGTTCGTGCTGCCGGTCGCGCTGAAGGTGTTCTCGCCCGAACCGTACCACAGCCCCGGGGCCTACGCCGACGACATGGCCCGGGTCGCCGCGGTCGCCGCGCGCGTGGCCGCGGTGCAGCACGAGAACCTGGTCGCGGTCCACCACTTCAGCGCGCACCGCGGGGTCCGGGTGATGCGGATGGAGTGGGTGGACGGCCTCGACCTGCGGCAGGTCCTGACGCCCGACACCCTCACCCGCACCCGCGCGCGGCTCGCGCCCGACCACCTGCGGTTCGTGGAAGACGTCGTGCTGACGAGCGGCCCGGCGCAGCCCCGGTTCAAGCCCGGGGTGGCGATCCACATCCTGCGCGACTGCCTCGCGGCGCTGGCCGCGCTGCACCGCGACGGGGTCACCCACGGCGACCTCAAGCCGGCCAACGTGATGCTCAAGCGCACCGGGTCGGCGAAGGTGGTCGACATCGGCTCGGCGGCCGACCTGCGCTCGGTCGAGGGGCGCCGCGCGTGGTCGCCGATGTACGCGGCCCCGGAGGTGCTCGACGGCGCCCCCGTCACCCCCCAATCGGACCTCGCGAGCCTGGGGTACGTGCTCGTCGAAATGATGGCCGGGCGCTCGCCCTTCGAGGGCGCGGTCGGGGTCTTCGGGCTGATCGCCGCGAAGCGCACCCTCGAGCACCGGCTCGCGGAGGTGCTGCCGCAGGAGGTCGCCGGGAACGATCTGCTCCTGAGCCTGTGCCGCAAACTCGTCGCGGCCGACCCGGACAAGCGGTTCCCGGGCGCGGAGGCCGCGGACCTGGGGCGCCGGGGGGCGGCGGCGTTCCACCGGCAGCTCGTCAAGGGCGACCTCGCCAGCGAGTACAGCAACGACATCCGCGTGTGGCTTGAAGCGCTCGGTGAATAGCGGCCCCGCGCCGCATCGCGGCACC
>DASWYH010000217.1:0-4582 GCA_036405095.1 Gemmata sp.
ACCGTTGTCGTCCGATGCGCAGTACAGGAACGCGGTCAGGCTCGCGCCGGCCCCGCTCTCGGTGTCCACGCGGATGGGGTCTGAGGTGCCCCACATCGCCGGCGGGAGCGCGCCGAGGTCGCCCTCGAACGTCACCGTGGCGCCCCCGGAGCCCACCGGCGCCGAGAGCACAATACCGAGTTCGGCGGGCAACTCGGCGTCGCCCGCGCAGCACGCGATCGCGCCCACGCTGCGGTTGCCGCAACAGTTGTCCGGGTCGTCCCGGCACGCGGGCGCGGATACGGACCCCGGCGCGCGGATCTCCACGCGCGAGCGCTCGACGGTGATACCGGTCAGGTGGTGTGCCACGGCGTCCCCGAGATGCCGGATTGCGTATGAACGGATCGGCAACGACTCGCCGACAAGAACAGCCCGAACACGCGCGGCTATTTCAACACGGCTCCGCTCGTGTCACTTTCAAGCAAGCGCCGATCCGCAGGAACCGGTTCTGTATCATTCGGTGACGTCGAACGTCAGCGTCATACCCGAGCAGCACGAGCCGCCCGTCGGCGTGTACGAGAACGAGGCAACCAGAGGGCTCGCCGACACCACGTGCAGGGTCCCCGAATAGCTGCCGCCGCCGTCCGAAACGAGCCACGACAGAACACCGCCGGCACAGGTGATGGCCACCTGCCAGCCCATCGGGGCGCACGATGTGGTCGCACCGAAGTTCCACGTGTCGCCGCTCCGGATGGCAGTTCCCGAGGGCACACCCGGCACGCAGTTGGAACGAACCGCAATGGACAGTTGCATTGGCAAAGCGGCACAATTGACGGTCGCGCTTCCGCCTCCCGGGCCGCTCCCGCTCCCCGAGCCGCTCCCGCTCCCCGAGCCGCTCCCGCTGCCGTCGTCAGCGTCATCCACAGCACACGGGTTGTCGATGACCACGGCGAGCGTGCCGCCCGTGGGAACGTCGATCGTACCCGTCAGGTGGACGCCGTCGGGGTCCGCGTCCATCGCCACCGAGTACGCCCACGGCGTACCGTCGTAGCTCGTCGCGGTCCCTTCGAGGCGCCAGCCGCCGAGCGCGGAACAGACCAGCGCCCCGCCGAACGCGGCGGCGCCGGCCCCCGCTCCGGTCCCGGCGGCGCCCGACGCGCCCCAGGAGTTTTCGCCGGTGCGCTCGAACGCCGGCTGGAACTCGACCTCGTCGTGGTCGGCCCCCACCGGGCCGCTGACCAGCGCGGCGAGCGCGTCCGCGGCCCCGGACGGGCAACAGGCGTTGCCGGCGCCCGAGCCCGAGCCCCCGCAACAGCCGTCGGGGTCGTCCACACACACGGGGTCGGTCACGTACCCCGGGGCGCGGGCGACCACGTAGGACCTTTCGACCCGGATGCTGGTCAGCGCGCGTGCCACAGTGAACCTCACTCCGGGGCCAGTCGGAACGCCCACCAGTCGCCGAGCGGGCACAGCGCCTCGAACTGCGCGCCCACCCACTGCCCGCTGATCGTGTAGTCCGCTTCGCCGTTGATCGCCCCGGCCGCGGTCACCGTCACCTCGTTCTCGCTGGGGTCGGTCTTCACGACCCGGAAGTACATGGCCGGTTCCGCGGTGGGCAGGGTGACGGTGACGGCCCCGTCGGTCGCGTCCACTGCGATCAGCCCGTCGTCGGGGAGCGCGGCGTAGTCCCCGGTCACCGCCTGGCACTCCGCGAACCGGGAGCACACCTCGCTCACCGCGTCGAACGCGGTCGGCGCGGTGTACGGCCCGCTCCCCCCGCTCCCACTCCCGCTCCCGCTCCCGGGGCCGCTCCCCGGGGGCTCGGGCGGCTCACACGGGACGCCGAGGTCGCCGTCGTAAGCCCACTCCCCGGACGGGTCGCAGGTGTACCGCCGCAGGTACCCCTGTTCGCAGATCACCTTGCTCGGGGGGCACGGGGCGCAGTCCCCGAGCTGGTGCTTGAGGATCGTGACCCACTGGAAGTTGCCCCCCAGGTTCTCGGCGTAGATGCACGTGGTGCGCACGTCGGCGCCGGTGAACGCGGCGTACACCGGCTTCCCGATCGCGGCCCCCGGGGCGTCGAGCAGCACGAGGTCGATCGCGTAGTAGTCCCACAGGTCGTGGGCCGAGCTGCCGATCCCGACCGACCACGGGAGCCCCTCATCCACGGGGGCGCCGAAGTGCGCGCGGATCACCGCGAGCTGCTCGGGGGTGAACCGGGCCGGGGCGCCCGGCGGGTCGCCGGTGTGGGCGCCCACGATCGGGAACCCGAGCCAGGTGGCGATGTCGATTGACTGGCCCGCCACCGGGAACCCGTTGGGGGCCGCCAGGGGGACGCCGTCCCCGATCGCCACGTGCGCGTGCGGCAGGTCGCCCTCGTAGGGGCCGATCGCGCCGATCTGCTGGCGCGGGCCGACGGGGTCGCCGGCGGCCACCGTCACGCTCTGCTGGTGCAGGTAGATCGAGTACCACTCCACGCACCGGGGCGCGCCGGCGCCGGGCGGGGCGTACTCGAACTCGTACACCACCTGCCCGCCCACGAACCCCTTCTGGCGCATGTGGACGTACACGGGGGCGGTCAGATCGAGGGCCGCGTTGTTCAGCTCCAGGGCCGGGCTGCTGGCGGTCCCGTCGGCGTACCCCCCGCGCCGCGCCGGGTTCGCGTCCACCGCGGACCCGTCCGCCGGGTCGAACGTTTGTTCGATCCAGTCGTAGAGCCACTGCCCGGCCACCAGGGTCTTGGCGGTCAGCTTGGCCCGGAAGAAGTCCCGGTACGCGTCGTAGGCACCGTTCAGGCCCCGGGCGGCGGGGTACGACGGGCCGAACGGGTTCCGATGAAACGGGTCCATCACGGCTCCAGGATCGGGCTCTTATCCGCGTCGGGGTCCGTAAAGAGGAGCGCGAACGGGAAGCTGTTGAACGTCGGGGTCATCGTTTCCCGCGTCGTCGCATAGTAGAACTTCCGCGTCGTCAGCCACGGCAGCAGGTTGTGCCCGGCCACGATCCGGTTCCGGTTCTCCACGGACATGTTCGAGCCCACGGTCGGGGGCGTGTTGGCCGTGGACGTGCCGATGGTTCGCGCGGTGTACGTGAACTCCAGTTCCAGATCGCACAGCCGCGCCCGCGCGAACCCGTTCCCGCCCGTGCTGTACGCGAGCAGCCCCTCGTCCGGAACCACGTTCGAATACACGGCCGTGGGGCGCGCCCCGTGGTACAGCAGCGAGCCCGCCGGGTACGGGCCGTACCCGGCCCCCGGCCCGAGCCACTGATCGCCCCAGTTGTGCTGGTTGATGTGCCCGATGAACTTGCGCAGGTAGCTGTTCGGGCTCGTCAGGTAGCGGTACGGCACGCTGAACCACTTCACCTTCAGCGCGCTGTCGGGCATGTACATGCGGGGGGAGTCCTGGTACTGGACCATGTCCGGGTCCGCGCGCCCGCCCACCCCGCTCGCCCGGAACACCATCTCCCCTTGCTGCGCCGAGATGAAGTTGTTCTGCGGGGTCAACTCGAAGACGCAGAACCTCATCCACTCGTCCGCATACCTGAACTCGTAATCGATGCCGCTCTTGTCGTACCCGGTGCCGGTGGCGACGGTGACGTCCTTGTCCTGCCACGAGTTGTAGTCGCGCGGGCTGAACGAGATGTCGCAGTTGTACGTGGCGTAGAGCGGGAACCGCGGGATGATCGCCGAGCCCGGCCCGGGGGACGGGGTGACGATCGTCCCGGCGGCGCCCACCCCGCGGGGCCGGAACGAGTCCGCGAACAGCCACTGGTACTGCGGGTGCCGGAGCGGGAGCCGGCGGTTGATTTTCCCCGCGTCGCCCCCGCCCAGCGGTTGCGTCCCGGTGTACCCGAGCACGTCGATGAGCCGGTTCGGCATGTCCTGGAACGCGACCGGCATCGTCAGGTACAGCCCCCCGGCCGACTGCTGGCGGATGGTGAAGCTGGCGCTGGCGGGCGAGCTGTCGCCGGCACATTCGATGTAATTGAATACTGGCGGCATGGGGGCAGCATGGCGCCGCCGGTTGCCTGCGGCGCCGCGCCGGCGGAGCCCGTCCGGGGCGGCGCCGCTACCCACAGGCAACCGCGTCCGCGACAGTTCCGGCATGGCCGACGCGACCGACATCCTCAGCGCCGTAAAAACCGCCCTCGAGGCCCTGTACCCGGACGTCCCGGTGCGGGTGTCCAAGCGGGGCGCGACCGACGGCCGGAACCTGAGAGCCGGGTGGCAGAGCGGGTACCCGGCGCCGTGCTTCGTGGTGAGCTGCGACGGGGCCGAGGAGGTCGACAGGCGGCCCTCGTTCCGGTACGTGTCCGTCGGGTACCCGGTGCTCATCGAGTACGTGAAGCCGGCCCAGGCGAAGGTGCCCGGCGCGCTCGACGCCGGCGCGCCGGCGGTGGTCGAGGACCCGGACGTCCGGGCCAAGCGGGCCGCCCTCCGCGGGGCGCTCTACAAGCCGACCCTGGCGGGCGCCCCGGCCGTGTACGACGTGCGGCACCAGGCGCGCCCGGTGTACGAACAGGTGACCGATTCGGGCGCGACGCTCCTCGTCAGCGGGGAGCAGTTCGTGTGGACCGCGACCGAGCCGCGCCCGCACTAGCG
>DASWYH010000218.1:0-7662 GCA_036405095.1 Gemmata sp.
CGAGACGCGGTGTTCTGATGAACCCGAAGGAGCAGCACGAAAACTCACTCCCCGGTGTCACTTGTTGGGCTCGGGGAACAGTTCTTCCAGTTGCCCGAGGTTGGCGACATCCACGACCGCGCGCCACTGGCCATCGAGCGCGCTGAGATAAGCTTGGAGCGCCTGGGTCAGGTTCTGTTGAGCGACCACGATGTCGTTGAACCCGACCTTCTCCGGTTCCACCTGATAGCGGCGGATCAGCGCGCGGTACGCGCGGGTCAGGTTCGGAATAATTTTGTCCCGGTAGCGCTCCGCGATCGCGCGGTTGGTGTTGTACCGACCGAACGCCTCGGCCAACTGCCCGATCAGTTCGTTCTGGGTCGTCAGAAGCGCCTGGTTGGCGCGGACCACCTGAGCGGTGGCCTGGTGAATGTTACCCTGGTTCCGGTCCCAGAGCGGCAACTGCACCCCGAGTTGCACGCCGAACTGGTAGGTCTGGGCCGCGTTGTCGTACTGGTGGTACTGGTTGGTGGTCAGGTCGGGGATCGGGAGCCGCCGCTGGAGCTTGAGGTTCACGTCGGCCCGAGCGATCGTGTTGCGGGCCGTCAGCACGTCGGTGTGCTGATCGAGCGCGCGGGCCTGCACCGTAGCGAAATCGAACACCGGGGCCGGCGCATCGGCCGACCCCACCAGTGCCGCCGGCGTGAGGTCCGGGCGCCCGGCAGCGGCGGCGAGCTGGATCCACGCCGCCCGGGACGTATTTTCGGCCTGCGTGAGCGCGTTGCGGGCCTGCTCGGCCTGGGCGTACAGTTGCAGCGGCTCATACCCGGCCGCCTCCCCGGCCGCCAGTTGCTTGAGCTGGAGCTGGTACACCTCGTCCGCCAACCCCACCAGCGCCCGGTTCACCTCAACCCCGCGCTCGGCCACGAGCGCCGCGAAGTACGCGGTGCGGACCGCGGTGGTCACGTCGATCTGTGCCCGGCGGACCGCGACCAGCGCGTTAATGTAGTCGAACCCGGCGACCTTCTGGGCGAGGGACAGCTTGCCCGCGGTCTTGATCAACTGGTTGATGAACGCGCCTTGTTGCCCGGCCCCGCTGAACGTGGCCCCGGGTGGGATGCGCAAACCGGGCTGGATCTGGTCCACCTGGTACCCGACCGTCGGGTTCGGGTACAACCCGGCCTGGATCACGGCGCCGTACTGGGCGTCCGCCTCGGCCGCCGCCCGGCGGATCACCGGGCTGTTCTCGGTTGCGAGGTGCTGCAATTCGGCCAGCGTCATCGGCCCGCTCGGGGCCGGGGCGCTCGCCCCGACGGGCGCGATTTCGGGGTACGCCTTGCGGATGGCCTTTTCGCGCTCGGTCGCGGGCGTGTCTTTCGCGAACCGGGGCGGAACGATGGGCTGCGCCGACGCCCCCGGCAGGGCCGCGGGCAGATCGAACGGCGGGCGCCCGGGCGGCCCCTTTTCCGGTGCTTTGGGCGGAACGGAGGGCGGGTGCGCGACCGCCGGGCCGAGCACGTCGGTGGTTCGCGCATCGTGCGGGCCGGTGCTCGGAGGCAAGTAACCATCCGGCACGGTCGCGGGTCGGTTCAGGCACCCCGTCAGGAGCACCGACCCGAGCCCGAGGGCGCCGGCAGGGCGTCGAAGGCGAAACCAAATGTGCATTGTGTCACCCCATGACGAGTTCCCCTGCACAAGATCGACTCCGGGAGCGCCCGAACTCGATCAAATTCCCCGGTTGCGCCGGTTCGCGCGACTGCAACGCAGGGGCCGGTTTTAGCGGCCCCGGTCCCCGGCGCCGGCTGCCGTTCCAGAGCTTGCGCGCCGAAACGGGGGGGCCGGAGTGCGGGGCGCGTTGCGATCAGTGGCGCCCCTCACCACCGGGTGCGCGTTCGCTGAGCGCCAAGGGCCCGCTCGTGTCGCTCGGCCCCGTCACGGCGCGGGCACGATCAACAAACTGCACAACCATCAACGCAAAATTTCGCTGAAGGTATCGATCGAACGACCGACGGTAAGCGAAACCCAGCCCCCCGCCCAGCGCGACCGCGACCCGGATACGGGTGCCGCGCGCGCACGGCTCGAACCCGTACTCGAACCGCACCCGCGCCAGGAACCGCGCCGCGACGGCGGTCAGGCGCGTCGGCGCCACCGCCTCTTCAACGGTCAGACCGGGCCAGGCGCCAGTGGGCGAAGGGCTCACCCACGCCCCCCCGGACGGGGCGCTGACGGGTTGCCAGTCGGCCCAGCCCCACAGGTCCGCGGCCACCGCCCACAGCTTTTCCGCCGGGACATCGGCGGTCGTTACGAGAACGTACTCGTACATTTCGGCCCTCCGCACCCCCCTCTCACGCACCGGAGCACCGTTACGGTTCCGACTGCGAGCGGTGTTCGCCCCATCTCCCGGACCAGCACGAACCCGCGGGAGCAAACGGACCGCTCGCACCATTGAGCGAAAACGGGCGAGTTTCGGAGAGGACGTGAACGGTGCCAGGCAACGCTCGTGCCGACGGGCTGAAAACGTCAGAAATGCCGGTCCCCATTGATCCGGCGAGTGTGCGGAACCGGTGGGGCGTGGGGACGTGAGCGGGAAGCGACCACCCGCAACGGCGCGGGCTACTCAACCGGGTCGTCGTCCGACCGGACGCCCTTCTCAACACTCAACCCCAGAACCCGGAGCTTGTGGCGCAGGCTGCTGCGGGTGATCCCGAGCCGCTCGGCGGCGCGAAGCTGGTTCCCGCCGGTCCGTTGGAGCACTCGGACGAGCAACTGGCGCTCCATAACCGCCAGGCACTCGGCGTACAGGTCGTTCGATTCGGAATCGAGCCGTTCGACGACGAACCGGTCCCAGTCGAGCGCGGGGCGCTCGGCGGTCCCGGTCGGGGGCTCAGCCGGCGCGACGGGGGGCGGCTTCACGGCGATCGACAGGTGCTCGGGGAGAATCACCGACCCGCCGGACTGAATCGCGGCCTGGTGGAGCACGCTCTGGAGCTCGCGCACGTTCCCGGGCCAGCGGTGCGCCCGGAGCGCGGCCCGGGTCTCGGGCGGTGCGATCGGCGTCGGGCGCCCCAGTTCACGCCCGAACCGGACCAAGTAGTAGTCGGTGAGTAGCTCGACATCGCTGCCCCGCTCGCGCAGCGGTGGGAGGTGGATGGTGAACACCTTCAGCCGGAAGTACAGGTCCGAGCGGAACCGCCCCGCGGCCACCTGCTGTTCGAGGTCCGCGTTGGTCGCGGCGATGATGCGCACGTTCGTCTGAACCGTCTCATTCCCGCCGACCCGCTCGAACCGCTGCTCCTGGAGCAGCCGGAGCAGCTTCACCTGGGCCAGAAGGGGCAGTTCGCCCGTCTCGTCGAGAAAAATGGTGCCGCCGGAGCACTGCTCGAACTTGCCGATGCGGCGCCGCTCGGCCCCGGTGAACGCGCCCTTCTCGTGCCCGAACAGTTCGCTCTCGACGAGGGTCTCGGGGATGGCCCCGCAGTTGATCGCCAGGAACGGCTGCTCGGCCCGCTTCGAGTGCTGGTAAATGGCCCGCGCGACCAGCTCCTTGCCGGTCCCGGACTCGCCGAGAATGAGGACGGTCGCATCGGTCGGGGCGACGCGGCCGATCGCCTTGTACACCTCCTGCATCCCCTCACACCGGCCGACGAGCGCGTCCGCCCGGTCCGGTACGGCCTCGGCGTCCGCCACCACGGCGGGGACCGTCATCATCCGGCTGGACGCGCACGCGCGCGCGACCAGGTCGCGGAGCTGATCGTACCGGAGCGGCTTGAGGAGGTAGTCGAAGGCCCCGCGCTTCATCGCCTCAATGGCGAGGTCGGTGGTTCCGTGGCCGGTCACCAGGATGACGGGCACCCGCGCGTCGGCCGACTTGATCCGGTCGAACGCCTGGAGGTTGTCGGCGTCCGGCAGGTGAACGTCGAGGACCACGGCATCGGGCTTGCGGTCCGCGAGCAGCGCGAGCCCGTCGGCCGCGGTGCGGGCGGTCAGGGTCTCGTACTCGGGCGGGTGGAACGCCTTGCGGAACGCGTGCTGGATCACCGGCTCGTCGTCGATTAGCAGTAACGTTGGCATGGCGTTAGAAAGCGAAGGGGAGGTGAACCAGAACCGCCGGGCGCCGGGCCGCCCGCTCGGCCCTCATTCCGGTGCTCGGACTTCCGCGGGCAGCCGGACGGTGAACCGCGCCCCGCCCTCGGGCCGGTTGGCCCCGGTGATGGTCCCGCCGTGGTCTTCGACGATCCGCCGGGCGACCACCAGCCCCAGCCCGAGGCCGGTTTCCTTGCCGCTGGCGAAGGGCTCGAACAGCCGGGGCAAAATGTCGCCCTTGATCCCCGGTCCGGTGTCGGCGACGGTGAGTTCAATTGTAGCCGACCCGGGGTCCGGCGCGACGGTAATTGCGAGCGTGCCGCCGTGCGGCATCACGTCCAGCGCGTTCAGGATCAGGTTCAGAATCACCTGCCGCAGTTGCTCGCGGTCGGCCTCGATCGGGCACCCGCCCGGCGGCGCCTCGAACCGCACCGTCACCCGCTGCTGCTCGGACCGGCCGCGGACCAGCCCGAGCGCGGCGGCAACGACCGCCGTGAGGTCCGCGCGGCTCCGCTCCAGCTTCGGCGGGCGCGCGTAGTCGAGGAACAGTTGTAACGACTTCTCGATCCGGTGCAGCTCGGACTCGATCAGGTTCAGGTCGTCCTCGGTGAGCCCGCCGGCCGCCGGGTCGCGGCGGCTCGTTTCGAGGAGCAGGAGCACCGACGTGAGCGGGTTGCGGATCTCGTGGGCGAGGCCGGCGGCGAGCTGCCCGACGGCGGCGAGCCGCTCCGCGCGCTGCACCTCTTGTTCGCGCGCCTGGAGCTTCTGCACCACCTGTTCGACCCGGCGGATCAACTCGTCGCCGCTGTCCCGGAGGGGCTCCCCGTACCGCTGCCACTCGACCGTCGGCACCTCCTGGCCGAGCCGGGTCGTCGCCCCCTGCACGCGCACCAGGAACTGGTGAATGGTCCTCTGGAGGCTGCGGGCCAGTCCGTACCCGAGCACCAGCCCGGACACGGACCCGAGCCCCCCGACCACCGCCAGCCCCCACACGATTTGCCGGAGCGACCGGCGGTGCGCCTCCTGGGACCGCCGCAGCTCGCGCCCGTTGAAGTCCCGCAGCGCCGTCGCCGGCGGGACGACGGACCCGCGCACGAACCGGGCGAGCGCGTCCGGTTCCGCGCCCGGCGCGCGGGTGCGGCGCAGGTACTCGGCGAACTGCTCGTCCACCTGGCGCGCCAGGCGCGCCTCTTGCTCCTTGTCGGCCAACCTCTCGATGTCCGCGAGGTCGGTCCGGATCTGGTCGTGGAGCGGGTCCACGTCCGGGGCCTTGTGGTCGTGCAGCGCGGCCAGGTTGTTCAGGCTCGCTTCCAGGTTGATCGCGGCGCCGCGGCTGTCGATGTCCTCCCCGAGCGCCGCGATTGTCTGATCTATCTCGCGGGCTAGCGCCAGCGCGACCGTGCCGCACAGCCCCGCGAGGAGCAGGCAGGACGTGACGGTGATGAACAGCACCCGCCGGGGGTAGCTACGGATCGTCATCGTGGGTCCGCCGTGCGAAAGGGCCGGCGCCGCTCGCGCCCTGGCGCGAGCGGCGGGCACGGCCCGGGAGCCGTCACACGGTCGGCAGCTCGAAGCCCTTGCGGTACTCGCGCCCGAGCAGCGCGTTCGCTTCGGGCGAGTCGGTGGTCTCCGTTGTGGGATCGAACTTCAGCACCTTGCCGGTGCGGAACGCGATGTTCCCGAGGTGGCAGAGCCGCGTACTCTTGTGCCCCTCTTCGATGTCGGCGTTCGGTTTCGCGTCCCCGCGCACGGCGTCGATGAAGTTCTTCTGGTGCGCCTTCACCATGTCGGGGCCGTTCGGCTCTTTAATGTCTGCGCCGTCGCGGACGTGCCAGCCGGCGCTGTCGAACAGCAGCGTGCCCTTCTCGCCGTGCAGGATCACGCCGAACGACATCTTCTCGGGGCCGTTCTTCTCCCACACGCGGTGCTCCCACACCACCGTGCAGCCGGGGAAGTCGAACGTCGCGGTCTGCGTGTCCGGCGTCTCCTGGTCGTCGTCGAAGACGTACTTGCCGCCCATCGACGAGACGCGGGTGGGCGCGTCGAGTTGCAGCACGTTGCGGATCTGGTCCAGGCCGTGGACGCCGTTGTTGCCCAGTTCGCCGGTCCCCGTTTCCCAGAACCAGTGCCAGTTGTAATGGAACCGGTTGGCGTTGAACGGGCGCGCGGGAGCGGGGCCGCGGAACAGGTCGTAAGCGACGCCCTTCGGCGGGGCGGCCTCGTCCGCTTTCTTCCCAATGGGTTTGCGGCTCCCGGCGATCCACGCGCGCGCGAAGGCGACCTTTCCGAGCTTGCCCGCTTTCACGAACTCACGGGCGGCAGCGACGCCGGTCGAGCTCCGGCGCTGGGTCCCGGCTTGAATCACCACCTTGTACTTGCGCGCGGCTTGCACCATCCGCCGGCCCTCGATCACGTTGTGCGAAACCGGTTTTTCGACGTACACGTGCTTGCCCCGCTCGGCGGCCCAGAGGGTCGCGAGCGCGTGCCAGTGGTCGGGGGCCGACACCACCACCGCCGTGACCGATTTGTCTTCGAGCACCTTGCGGATGTCGGTTTCGACCTTCGGCGTCGAGCCCGGGTTCTTGAGCACGTCGAGCGCGGGTTTGACCATCGCCGGGTCGGGATCGACCACGTAAGCGATCTCGACGCCGGGCAGCGACGCGAACCCGGGCAGGAGCTGCTTGCCGCGGGTGCGGAGCCCCATCACCGCGAGCTTCACTTTTGCGCTCGGGTTGTCCGCGGCGCGGTTGTACGACGCGGCCGAGAGCGTCAAAGCGGAGGTGGCGAGGAACTGGCGGCGGGTGGCAGACATTGGCAGCGCTCCGGGTAAGTGGACAATGAATCGGGCTGCGAAGCATGGTAACCTGTTTGTGGTCGGTTACCAACAAACCAGGGGCGCGATCCGGCCGCTCGCCGCGCCCGCCGGGGCGTGATGGCCGATCGCCTCATTTTCTGGGCGCCGACCGTAACAGCCAGGGGCTCAGCCCCGGTTCTTGAGGCCACCCGATGCGACTCCCTCTCCCGTTGCTCGTTCTCCTCTTCGGCGCCCCGGTGTTCGGTGCCGGCGACCGCAAAGACCTCCTCGTCGCCGACTTCGAGGGCGATACGTATGGCGCGGGCTGGGAGACCACCGGCACCGCGTTCGGTACGGGACCGGCAAAGGGCACGCTCCCGGGCCAGATGGCCGTGTCGGGCTTCCTCGGCAAAGGGCTCGTGAACAGCTTCCGGGGCGGCGACGCCAGCACCGGCACGCTCACCTCGCCCGAGTTCACCATCGACCGCAGGTATCTGAACTTCCTCGTCGGGGGCGGCAAGCACCCGGGCAAGGCGTGCGTCAACCTGCTGGTGGGCGGGAAGGTGGTGCGCACCGCGACCGGCCCGAACGACCGGCCCGGCGGGTCCGAGCACCTCGACTGGCACTCCTGGAACGTGGCCGAGTTCGCGGGCAAGAAGGCGGTCATCCAGATCGTGGACGAGCAAAAAGGCGGGTGGGGGCACATCAACGTCGATCACATCGTACAGGGCGACACGAAGAAGCAGGCCGAGCCGACCGTCGCAACCTTCGACATCGAGCACCCGTACTTGCGCCTCCCGGTGAAG
>DASWYH010000219.1:0-1635 GCA_036405095.1 Gemmata sp.
GGCGACCCGGCGGCATCAGCCCCCGGAGTGATCGACGACGGGCAGCGACACCCGCGCCACGGGCGGAGTCATGCTATCGCCTGCCCGATCGTCCGGCCGCGCCGGGGGGGCGGCATTTAAGAAGTGGTGGAGCGGGGCGTAATTCCAGCCGGTGCCGTGGGCGTCCGCGATGCGCTTGAGCTGCGCGAGCGCGGCCTCGGTGATCTCGACCATTCGCGTTTCGTATGCGGGATCGCAGAAGTAGATGCGGCACCCCAGGGGCCGGTTCCCGCGAGCGGTACACAGCCCGCCGATCTGGAACGGGCACCCGTCGCGCGAAACCGGCTGCTCGTAGGGCGGCGCGTGTTCCAGGAGGATTTCCGCCTCGAACGCGCTGATGAAGAGCGTGTGCCCGTACTCGGTGAACCGGCAGCACCGCCCGGACGCGTCGCACCGCGGCCCGGCGGCGGCGACGGCGGCGTCCGCGGTCGCGTACACGGCTCGTAGCTCCTGGCGCACATCGTCGGTCATGGAAATTCCGAACAGCAGAGTTCACCACAAAGGCACAAAGGGCGCCAAGAAGACCGCAGACAACGTTCCGAAACAACGGGCGACCGATCGGCTCAGTGTTCGCCTGATATCTCTCGGCTTCTTGCGCCTTCTTTGTGCTCCTTCGTGCCTTTGTGGTGAGCTCTCATTTTTTCTCCACTTTCCAGCTCGTGCGGCACTCAAGAGCAAAGTCCGTGAGGATCGCGTCCACACCGGCGGCGCGGCCCTTGGCCCAGTTCTCGGGTTCGTGACCCGCGACCAGCGGCCCGACCAGGAACACCTTCTTCCCGGCGCTGTGGACGCGCTTCACCTCGTCCGCGGTGGGTATGAACCGCACGTACACCCACGAGCACGTTTTGTCCGCGATCGTGTCGCCGATTTTGTCGGCCGCCGGGCACAGTGCGGCGCACGCGGCTCCTGTGTTCGCGCCGAGTAATCGTTCACGCACCGCGGGCTTTTCGATCGTCAGGCCGATGAAGACGAGCTGTTTCAACACGCCGTACGTGTCCGCGAGTTTCACCACCTCGGCTTCGCAATCGGGCTCTTTCAGGTCCACGGCGAGGAGAATGGCCGTTTTGCGATCCCGGACGAGCGCGAACACCTCTTCGAGCGTGGGCACCCGCTCGCCGGCGAACGCGGGGGCGAACTTCGTGCCCGCGTCGAGCTGCTTCACCTCACGGAGCGAGAGCGCGGCGATCTTGCCCTTTCCGTCGGTGGTGCGGTCGAGGGTGGCATCGTGAAGGCACACGAGTTGGCCGTCGCGGGTGCGGCGCACGTCGAGTTCGATGCTCACCCGCAGGTCGATGCACGCGGCGAAGTTGGCCGGCGTCTCTTCCGGGGCGTGTCGAACCAGCCCGCGGTGACCGACGATAATCGGGTCCGCCGCGCCCGCGCCCGACGGCAGCAGAGACACAAGCACCGCGCAGAGCGAGTAGGCAACCGAGCGGCTCATATTTTAATGACCTTCAAGCGGCGGGAAATCTCTTCAACGGGAATGACCTCTCCCCGGCCCGACCCCGGGCACTGCTCGCACGTGCGTTTCCAGTCGGCGGGTGTTTCGAGGTTGCTGTCCCAGAAGGGCCACGTGCGGCACTGGGCGGGGCGGAC
>DASWYH010000220.1:0-4165 GCA_036405095.1 Gemmata sp.
GAACGTCGGGACCGCCCGCGAGCGCGTCGGGGCGCGGAGCGGGGTCCGCAGGTACATCACCCCGACCACCCGCAGGTAGTAGTACGCCCCCACCGCGGCGTTCACGGCCGCGATCACCGCCATCACCTGATACAGGTTGCGCATCGCGGGCGTCCCGGTCGGGGCGCTGAACGCCCCCAAGAACAGGAGCAGTTTGCCCGCGAAGCCGGCCGTGAGCGGGAGCCCGATCAGACTGAAGAGGAACACCGTCATCGCGGCGGCGGAGAACGGGTGTGCTTGCCCTGCCCCGGCCAGGTCCTCGATCGAGTCAACCGGCCGCTCCGGCGTGCTCAGAAACAGGAGTACGCCGAACGCCCCGACGGTCATCATGCCGTAAGCCACGAGGTACACGAGCAGCGCGTCCATCCCCCCCACGCCGGGCTGCCCCGCGGCTTCGGGGAGCGAACTCGCGATCACAATGCCCATGAGCATGTAGCCGCCGTGCGCGACGCCCGAATACGCAAGCATCCGCCGGATGTTGTCCTGAAGCAGCGCGAGCGCGTTCCCCACGCACATCGTCAGGGCGGCCAGGATCCAGATGAGCAGCGGGAGTTGGGTGTTCGCGTCGAACGGCAGGTGCCGCACATCGGCCCCGACCAGTCCCAGGACGCGCGCCAGCGCGACGAACCCGGCGACCTTGGGGAAGAACGCGAGCTGGGCCACCACGCCCGCCGGGGCGCCATCGTACACGTCGGGCGCGTAGAAGTGGAACGGCACCGCGGTGATGCGGAACCCGAACGCCGCGACCACCAGCACGATGCCCACCAGGGCCATCGGGTTGAGCGCCTCCGCGTGCGCTTTCGTGAGCGCATCGGTGACGACCGCGAGGTTCGTGCTGCCGGTCAGCCCGTACAGGTAGCTGAACCCGAATAGCATCACCCCCGACGACATGATGCTGAGCAGGAAGTACTTCGCCGCCGCTTCCTGGTTCAGCCGGTTGCGCGCGGGCAGGTACAGGAGGACGTACGTCGGGATCGAGAGCAGTTCGAGCGCCAAGAACAGCGTGATCAGGTCGTTCGCGCGGCCCACCAGCGACACCCCGGCGGCGGCTACGAGCAGGCACCCATAGTACTCGGAGGCGTTCGTGCGGTCCACCTCGCCCCACGCCACGAACAGCAGCACAAACGCGCTGATGAGCGCCACCCACCGGACGAACCCGGCGGTCCCATCGGGAACCAGGGGCGCCGCGGTGAGGAGCGCCGGCACTTCCGCTTCCACGGTGCCGGCCAGCACCGCCGCCGTGACGACGCCGAGCAGCGACACGGTGAACCAGAGCCACTTGCGGTTGTACAGGCACCCGAACAGGAACACGACGCAGGCGGTCGCGATGAGGGTGATCTCCGGCACCGCGAGCCGGAACACACCTTTGAGCGTCTGTTGCAGGAGCGGGTCGGTCATTGGGAGTACCGCGAGTGATCGGCTTTACGGGAAGCGGGCCGCTGGTCCGCGCCCCGAGTGAGCGTTCGTGTGCGAGCGAGGGACATCAGCGGCCGTCAGCCGCACGGGGCTTCCGGGCACGTGCCCCCCTACTTTTCGGTGCCTTTGTCCTTGTTCTTGCCGGCTTTGCCACCGCCGCCAGCCTTGCCACCACCAGCCTTGACGCCGACCTTGGTGGCTTTCGCGCCCGGGTCCGCGCCCTTGTCGACCGCCGCGGGCGCCGGCACCGCCGGCTTCGGTTCGTCATCGACGTAGACGTAGGGCACGCCCTGCACGCGGGCGCGGGCCGTGTCGCCGATGATCGACAGCACGCGGACATCTTGCCTCATGGTGGCGATGAGCGGTTGCGGGAGCAGCCCCAGCACCAGGCACAGCACGGCCAGCGAGCCGAACGCGAAGAACTCCCGCCGGCTCACGTCGTGCGCGGGCACCTCGGGCGCCGCCAGTTCCGGCTCCTTCAGCGCGTTGAAGAACACCTTCTGGAGCATCGTGAACACGTACCACGCGCTCAAGAAGATGCCGACCGCGGCCACGACCGCCAGCCCCAGGTTATGCACCCCGGGGTTCCGCGCATCGAACAGGCCGGCCATCATCATCATTTCGCTGACGAAGTTGTTCAGCCCCGGCAGCCCGACGCTCGCGAGGCACAGCACGAAGAACAGGACCGCGAAGTTCGGGTAGCGGCCCATCAGGCCGCCGTACTTCGCGATGTCGGTGGTGCGGTAGCGGTCCACGAGGAACCCGAGCGCGGCGAACAGCGCCCCCGTGCTCAGCCCGTGATTCACCATGTGCAGCACCGACCCGGCCAGCCCCTCCTTGTTGAACGCGAACAGCCCGAGCACCAGGAACCCGAGGTGCGAAACCGAACTGTACGCGATCACCAGCTTCATGTCCTTGGAGGCATAGGCGCAGAGCGCGGCGTACACGATCCCGAAGGCCGCGAACCCGCCAACCGCCGGGAGCCCGTACTGGATCGCGGCGTCGGGCACGAGCGGCAGCACCAGCCGCAAGATGCCGAACGTCCCGAGCTTCGCCATCAGCGCGGACATCATCATCGTGACGCCGGCGGGCGCCTCGCCGTAGGCCGACGGGAGCCAGGTGTGGAACGGCCAGATCGGCACCTTCACCATGAACCCGGCCATCAGCGCGAGGAACAGCCAGAACTGGGTCTGGTGCTTCGCGGCGAGGTCCGCGCCGTCGCCCGCGAGCGCCTTCTGGTGCGCGTCGCTCAGCCCCTGCTGAACGTTCACCATCAGCTTCGGGATCGAGAACGTGATGGTGCCATCGGCGCTCGGGTTGGTGAGGACGATGCCGATGACGCCGACGAGCGTGAGCAGGCT
The DNA here is from genome assembly GCA_036405095.1 of Gemmata sp. Classification (GTDB taxonomy): domain Bacteria; phylum Planctomycetota; class Planctomycetia; order Gemmatales; family Gemmataceae; genus Gemmata. Next base: position 2,817 of record DASWYH010000220.1, read on the forward strand.
CCCGGCGAGCGTGTACAGGAAGAACTTGCGCGCCGCGTCGCGGCGGGCGGAGGTGGTCCCCCAGCGCCCGATCAGGAAGAACGACGGGATCAGCGTCAGCTCGAAGAAGATGTAGAAGAGGACCACATCGAACGAGAGGAACGCGCCGATCACCCCCGCCTGGAGCAGGAACAGCCACCCGAAAAACGCCCCGGGCCGCTCCTTGACGGACTCCCACGACACCAGGATGACCGGCACGAGCAGCAGGCTCGCGAGCGCGACGAGCCACAGGTTCAAACCGTCGACGCCGATGTAAAATTGCACGTTCGGCCCAGGCGTCCCGGGGTGCGCCGGCGGCTTGTTCGCGAGGCTGAACAGGGTCCACGTGGTGCGGCCGTCGGCACCATCGTTCTTCCCGGCCGGGTCGCCCGGGACGAACGCCGGGTGGAACCGCGGGAGCACTTGGTCCCCGGGCTCGTAACGTTCCGCCCCGGCGCGGAAATCCAGGTGCGGGATCGCGACCGTGACCACTGCGGCCGTGAGACCCAGGTGAATCAGCGCCAGGATCAGCGATACCCGGCGCGCGGCGCGGCCGAACGCCGGCACCGCCACCGCCGATACGAGCGGCAGCAGCACCAGCAGCAGGACCAGCACGCGAATGACGGCGTAAGTTGACATCTGCCTTTAATGCGGGACGCGGGGCACGGGACGCGGAGTGAGCAGCACCAGCAGCGCCTTCAACTCCGCGCCCCGCGCCCCGCGCCCCGCACTTCCTAGCGGGTGATTCGGAACACGACGAACGTCAGGAACACGGCCACGCCCAGGGCCATCGACAGCGCGTAAAACTGCACCAAACCGTTCTGGATCGGGCGCACGAGGTACCCGATCATCTGCGGGACCGACGCGAGCAACCGGGTGAGCGCGTCGAGGAATCCGTCGAACACGCGGGCCAGGAACGCCAGGACGTTCGACGGCGCCACGAGCACCGCGCCGTAGAACTCGTCCACGTACAGCTTATTCCGCGACAGCTCGAACACCTTCGCCGTCCCCGGGGGCACCTTCTCGGCCCCGCCGTTGCGGTACAGCGCGAACGCGAGCCCTATGCCCGCCAGCGTCAGGGCCGCACTCACGCCCGCCACGGTCCAGTTGAAGTGGTGCTCCACGGGTTTCGCCGGGGTCAGCCCCCGCGCGCGGGCGATCGTCTGCGTGGCGCCGACGAAGTCGCTGAACCAGTGCGTGAACGGCTCCAGCACGATCCCGACGCCCAGCGCGCCCAGCGCCAGCACGATGAGGGGGACGGTCATCGATCGCGGCGACTCGTGCGCGTGGTGCCCGGCCTCGTGCGGGATCTTCTCCGGCCCCCAGAAGGT
>DASWYH010000221.1:0-2348 GCA_036405095.1 Gemmata sp.
TTTCCACCCCGTGCCCCGAAGGCGTGCTCTGTGTTGCTTCACTCCGGGACCGTGAGCACCTTGATCTTCGGGTCGCCCTCGCACATCGGGACCACTGTCGCGAGCAGCGTTTGCGTGTGCTTTTCTTTCAAGTGCGCCTCCAGGCCCGGGATGCCCTTGAAGCTCTCGTACATGATGTAGGTCGTTGCGTCGTCCGGGTCGCGGTTCAGGAAGTAGGCGACGCAACCCGGCTCCTTGCGGGTCGCGCTCAGACACGGGACGAACGCTTCCTCGAACTTCTTCTCGTTGCCCGCCTTCACCTTGAACGTCACCAGGATCGCGAACGTCTTCTTCTCGTCCTTCACTTTCGATTTGATGAGCTTGACCACCGGGTTCTCTTCGTCGGCCGCGTTCGTGCGGTTGTTGGCAGCGACCAGGAGCGCGAGCGGAGCGGCGAGCAGCAAGGCGCGGAACATCGTGTGAGCCTCGGGGGCGGAGTTGAGAGTGTGGGCCGCGCTATCGAACCACACCCGCCCAGAAATTGCACGCCGAAAAACTGCGGTTGCCCGGCGTGAAGCGTTCGGCGACAATCCCAACTCGGAAGCTGGGAAGGGAATCCCGAATGCGCACGCTGAACATTGCCGTTCTCGACGAAGAGTTGCCGTTTCCGCTCACGTCCGGGAAGCGGATACGGACGTTTAACCTCCTTTCGCGGCTCGCGAGCCGGCACAAGGTAACGGTCCTGTGCCACCGTAATCCGGACCGGGACGAAGCGCTCGCGGCCGAGGACGCGTTCCGCAACGCGGGCATCGAAACGGTTGTGGTCGAACGCGCGGTGCCGCCGAAATCCGGCCCCGGCTTTTACGCGCGGCTCGCCGGGAACCTGCTCTCCCCCCTGCCGTACTCGGTCAGCACACACGCCAGCCCGGCACTCGCCGAAACCGTCCGCGCGTTCGCCAACGAAAACGCAGTCGATGTGTGGCACTGCGAATGGACCCCTTATGCCCAGGTGCTGCTCGACGCGCTCGGTTCGGACCTGAGTTCCGCGTGCTGGACCGTCATGGCGCACAACGTCGAGTCCCTCATCTGGCGCCGGTACGCGGAGACCGCCGAGAACCCGATGAAGCGGTGGTACATCCGCCAGCAGTTGCGCAAGTTCGAGCGGTTCGAGCGGTGGGCCTATTCCGCGGCCACCGCGGCCGTGGCGGTCAGCCGGGAAGACGCCGCACTCATGCGCGCCGAGTTCGGCGGCGCCCGTGTGAAGGTGGTCGAAAACGGTGTGGACGTGCACTTCTTCCGACCGCAACGCGATGTGGAGCGGAACCCGGCGCAGATGCTGTTCCTGGGTAGCCTCGACTGGCGCCCCAACCAGGACGCCGCCGCGCGCTTGCTCACCGAAATTCTGCCCGCGGTGCGCGCTCAAGTTCCGCACGCGACCGCCGTTCTCGTGGGCCGCCGGCCCCCCAAGTGGCTCCGCGCGCTGGCCGCGTCCACCCCAGGAGCCGAACTCCACGCGGACGTGCCCGATGTGCGCCCGTTCCTTGCTCGCTGCGGGTTCCTCACGGTGCCTTTAAGAATCGGAGGCGGTTCCCGGCTCAAAATCCTCGAAGCGCTCGCCGCCGGGACGCCCGTTGTGAGCACCCGTGTCGGTGCCGAGGGATTGGAACTCGCACCGAACCGTGATCTGTTCGTTGCCGAAACGCAAGAGGAGATGGTGAGCGAAACGTTCCGCGCGATCCGCTCCGCGGAACAACTCCAGGACACCGCCGAGAGCGGGCGGCAGGAAGTGTTGGCGCGCTACTCGTGGGAACTCCTGGCCGAACGGCTCGACGGCGTGTGGAATTCCGTCGCCCGCAAGCCGGCCCTGATCGGTGCGCAAGCGGTTGTGTAACGATACTTTGGGCGCTGCGTGAAATGTCACGCGACTGTAACATTTCTATTCCGCCGAACGCCCGGCGGGTGTGCCTCGTCTGAACATTGACCCTGGTTAGCTCCGCTTTTCGCGGAGCACACCGCGTTCAATTCCATTCACGAGGGGCTCTCCATGTTGAAAGCGAAGTGGCTGCTGTGGGGCGTGCCGGTTGCGGGCGCGGTGGGTCTGGGCGTGGGCGTGGACCAGTGGGCGGGGGCCGCGGGCGAAGCGAAGCAGGACCTGAAGCCGGCGGTGGTGCTGCCGATCACCCGTGTGGTGCTGTTCAACAGCGGGGTCGGGTACTTTTCGCGCTCGGGCGAGGTCGAGGGGGACGCGCGGGTGGACCTGACGTTCCCGGAATCGGACATCAACGACCTGCTCAAGAGCATGGTGCTGGAGGACTTCAGCAAGACCGGTCGGGTGAGCGCGGTGAGCTACGAGAGCCGGGAGCCGATCG
>DASWYH010000222.1:0-3949 GCA_036405095.1 Gemmata sp.
TGCGCGGCCGACCGCCCGGATACACCGGGATGTGCGGTTCGATTAACACCCACTGCTCATCGCTGACGTCGCTGGGGTAGGATTGAGTTCTCATGAACCATTTTACCCACCCCAATCACCCCTTATGGGACAGTCACTTAGTCGGCTTCGGCCGCTCGGCAACGCTCCGCAGGTACTGGCGGACGTTGCCGAGCGCGTAGTCGCACAGGTCACAGTCGAACACGAACAGCCGCTCGCCCGCCATCATTTCCTCCACTTGAAGTCGAACACACCGCAGATACTGCACCGCTCTAATCCTCTTGAACGACCCGGATCTTCAGTTGGTCCAAGACAGGTTGCACTGAATGCTCCGCTTCCGTCCCGCCGACCTCCGTCGTCGAGGTAGGCACCGCCGGGGGAAGCCGGACAAACAAAGGCGCGACGGCCTCGCGTAATCCCTGTTCGTCCGCACCCGGAACCTGCTCCAACACGGTCTCGATCACGAACCGCATCCGTTGCGGCTCGCGCCCGTGGGCTGGATCAACGCGGACAGCCGCGAGCAAGGCGGTGTGGATCTGAACAGCGGCCCTTACGAATGTGTTCTGCCCGGTCATGCGGGCTGCGAGTTGCGCGAGCAGATCGTAATAGCCCCCGTCGAGTCCGACGACCGCAAGGGCCGCGAGGTGCTTGTACGCCTCGTTGACCCCGATCCTCCGTTGCGACGCGAACGCGGAAACCAAGTGTTCGAGTTCGGGGCCGGGGCGAAACGCAACAGGCGGCTCTTGCTTCGATTTTTCCTTCCGCGACTTCGCCATTACATTGTCCTCTACCCTTTTCAGTTTACCAATAGTAAACTACAGATGATGTTGACACCCCGCAAGGCCGAATCCCCACACCCGCAGTTCAACGGCGGACGACAACTGCTTCGCATCACTACACAGGAGAAACAACCGTGGCCAAGAACTCGTGGGCAGGGGCGGGTGCCGGCCCCGTCCGACTCGTCGTCGATACGGAGTACGAGGGCTCGGAGACGCTCACGGTCCAGTTCGCAGCACGGGTCGGCGACGAAGTGCGGGTGCAACTGTACCACTCGCCGGACGTGCCCCCGCCGCCTCGCGGGTGCTTCGGGACGGAGTTCGCCGATCGCTTCCCGTGCCGGGTCGTCGTCCTCGGCCCGAAGGCGCTCACCGCCGACCTGTCGCCGGCGCGGGTGCTCTCCGACCTGCTCCGACTTCCCCCAGCGGAGTACCTCACGCGGTACGAGGGTGACGACCAATGCCCGCCACGAGGGGACGGCGCAGGGACATCCCCCGCATCCGAACCCGGACGGATCGAAGTCGCCCTGACGGGACACTTCCTCCGCGTGGACCTGCTGCGGGCGTTCGGCCGGCAGTTCTTGTTCGATCTCCTCTCTCCCGCCGACCGCCCCCCGGCGGTCGCGCTGCGGGACGGCCGGGTCACCGGGTTCGCGGGCACAAATGCCGGGGACGTGTTCAGCGACCCGGTCGTCGAGTACGTGAGCGCGGCCGAGGGCCTGTTCGCGGTGCGGCTGGGAACGCTCGACACGAACTGCGTGTGCGGCCCGACCCGGCTCGACGACCTGGCCCAGTCGTACCTCGGCATCGCCAAGGACGGGTCCGTATCCGAAGCGGACAAGCGGCAGATGGGCAGCGTGTTCCGCGACCCGAACCGCGCCGCCGACGCCTACCGCTACGCCGCCCAAGACGCGATTATTACTCTGCTCGTCGCCGAACGGATGAAGGGCCAGCACGCGGACCTGTACGCCGGGTTCGCGATCCCCGGCGGGGCCGTGCCGCCGATGCACGGCACCCCCGGCCTGCGGGGCGCCAACCTGATCCTCCAACACGTGCGGCACACCGTCGCCGCCGGTTCGGCGGCACTCAAAGCGAACGCGTCGGGCGGCGCAGCGGGCCTCAACAAGGTCAAGGAGATGTTCCGGCGCGGGTCGGCCGCGGCCCTCTCGGACGGCCGGGTCAGCCGCTATGGTAAGCAGACCAGGGACACGCACGGAGGTCTGCTACACTCCCGCACCCCCTTCACCTTCTTCCACGAAGCCGAGGGCCAGTTCCGGGACGTCGATTTGGAGAGTTGCTACCCGGCCATCATCCGCTCGATGTTCGCCTACGTCGGCCAGCCGCTGGTCCTGGAGCGAGGCAATAAGGCGTGGTCGCTCCGGGAAGCGGTGGGCTACCTGCAACAGCACGCGGACGGGCCGCACGCGTGGTTCGTGAAGGTCAGCGGCCCGATCCGGGGGTTCCCCAACACCCTGGTCCCGTCCACGCTCGACGCCCTCACGAACGACAACTACAAGAGTCGGGAGGCGAGCCGGAGCGCCCGCAAGGCGAACGTCGCCCGCCTCGACCGGAAAGACCACGACTGGACCCGGCGGGAGCGTGCGGACGACCGGAAGTACGCGGCCCTGTTCACCGACGAGGTCCGGGCCGGGGTGGTCACCTGGGCCACGTGGCTGATGATCCAGGCCCTGCCGCCGAGCGCCCGCGCCCAGTACGAGAACCTTCGGGCCGAGACGGTCGTGTTCTACCCGCGGAAACTGGTGGCCGGGTCGGGGACGGAGTACGATGAGTTGGTGGCCGAGTACCGCACCGGGCACGCGGTCGACTGGGCGCAGGACCTGGACCTCGACGGGATGACCCGGACCACGGTCGAGGACGTCGACGAGAAGTACGTCAGCCTCCGCTACCCGGTCGGCGAACTGGCCAACCGGCTCGTCGACCTTCGGCAGCAGGCCGGCAGGGACACCGCAGAAGGGCGGCTGTACAAGACGCTCGCCAACACCGTGTACGGGGCCTTCGCCTCCCCGTTCCTGCCGACCAGCAACCCGGTCGCTGCGAACGTCGTCACCGGCACGGCGCGGGCGCTGGCGTACGCGCTGGAGCAGTCGCTCAACGCCCTGCTGACCATCACGGACGGGTGCCTGTACCGCCGCGACCGTGTCCCGGCCGGGACGTTCACCCAGCGCCTTGCCGCTGCCGACGACTACCCGCTCCTGCATGCCGGTGACGGGACGTTCGTCGCCCCCGCGACCATCCCGGACGTGGACGGCGGGTTCTCCGACTGGTACATCGGGCACGCGATGCGATTCTTCGGCGTCGCGGGGAAGCCGGAGTACGAGCGCCTCTTCGGCATTCACCGTCTCGCCCACAAACCGCTCCCGCAGGGCGGCGCGGCGTTCGACGGGGTCTTTACGGACGGCGGGTCGAACTACGGCAAGTTGGTTCGGACCAAAGGCGGCAAGTGGCGGGTGGCGGACATGAAGGCCCGGTCCTTCGGCAGGCGGGAGAAGGGGCGGCTGAAGACGTGGCTGTGCCGCGTGTATCGCACGGACCGCTTCGTCGAGCCCCCAGCCCCGGTCGGGTCGGGACGCTTCCTGGGGGTGCGGGAGGCGCTCGTTCACGCCCGCCAGGCCACCGAGACGGCGGGCAGGTCGTCGAGTGTGGTCGTCCCGCTCGGCTTTATGCGGCCGTCGCTGGCCACGTACAAGCTGATCAAGCCGTCCGCGTTCGTGTTCCGCACGGCCCGCCAGCGGAAGCGGGTGCTCGCCGACTGGACCCGCCTGAACCGCGAGACCGAGTGCGGCCCGGAACTGCTCGCGCCGCAGAAGACGTTCGGCGGGAGCCTGTCGGCCGTGGCCGGGGCGATCTTCCGGCTCGTCGGGCGCGGCGAGATGCGGCTGAACAGGCTGAACGTCGATCGGCTCTACCGACCCGGCAAACCCGGCAGGGTAAACGGGGACGCGGTTAAAGAGGGGCGGGCGAAACGCCGTGCCGTGTTCGTCCGGTCACTCCAGATCGACCCGGACATGGACGCGGAGACGTTGACCGGCCTCGTGAGCGACAGCCGGTCCCTGGCGACGATCGCGGGGGCGACGGCCGCGGTGAGTTGATCCGGCCGAGCGGATGGTCGGTCGTCGCGGTCGCCCAGGCCGAAG
>DASWYH010000223.1:0-8601 GCA_036405095.1 Gemmata sp.
GTCGTGCGCGGCCGACCGCCCGGATACACCGGGATGTGCGGTTCGATTAACACCCACTGCTCATCGCTGACGTCGCTGGGGTAGGATTGAGTTCTCATGAACCATTTTACCCACCCCAATCACCCCTTATGGGACAGTCACAAAGTGCCGTGCGTGCTGCTCGATTCGGTGCCGTCGCAGGCCAACCGTATGGAATTCGCGCTCCAGGACGCCATTAACGGCGGCGAGTTCGAGTTGCCGGTCGTGTCGGTCAACTTCGCGGCCGTCGATAACCCTGGTGTCCCGAAAATCACATCGCTTCAGGCCCCGCACCGCATCGCGGACGCCATCCTGCGCGACAGCACCATCGGCGAAGGCAAGAAGACCAAGTTCCGCGAGTCCGACATCGGCAAGGAACTTGATCGGTTGTCTTCCAACTTTGCCACTCCGTTGCTTCAATACGCCGCACTGCCTTGTATTCGGCATGTGGGACAGCACAGGGCCGCGCGGTGGGCTGGGCGTGAAGTTCGCTCGCGCGCTGGTGTCCGAGATCATCGGTGTGAACGCGGTCGGAGGTCGGAAGACGAGCAGCCGCATCGACCCACTTAATATTCGGGTGAACAGCGGATTGCTTTACGAGGCGAAGGGCGGCGGTTGGACGCTCGATAAGGACGCGGCGACCAAGGAAAAGAGTGCTCCGAAGAAACTGGGCAAGGATGGGAAGCCGTCGGAAGCCAACCACGGGAACGTTACCCCGACCATCTCCGATGGTGGGTTCACCATCGACTACGCGGAGCAGGTGACCGTGTTGTCGCTGCCGGCGCTGCGGCGGCTGCGGTTCCCGGCCAAGTCGGGCGAGAAGTCCACGCCCGATAGCGATGTTGCCGCGCGGACCTACCTCGCGGCGCTCGGGTTGCTCGGCGCCACGCTCGCGGTCGAGTCGGGCTACGATCTGCGCTCGCGGTGCATCCTGCACGCGAAGGACGCGGTCGTGTGGCACTTGCTCGGCAAGCCCGGCGACGCCGACAAGCCCTTCACACTCGATAAGGCCGCCGCGCTCAAACTCTACAAGGACGCACTCGCCGCGGTCCAGAGGGCGAAGCTGACGGTTCACCTCGACGAGATCGTCCTCACGCCGTCCGACGACCTCGTCACGCTTGTGAAGAAGAGCATGGAGCTTGCCGCCGCCGAAGCTGGAACGGAGGCGTGACCCATGTTCGCCCTCGGAATTGAATTGCTAATGGGGCGGGCGATCATCACCCGGATCGACAACCGCGAAGAGCCCGAATGGCCCCCGCACCCGGACCGGGTGTTCATGGCGCTGGTCGCGGCGTGGGGCGAGGGTGGCGAATACCCCGACGTGCGCGCCGCGCTGGTATGGCTCGAAACGCTCGGCCCGCCGGCGCTCGCGGTGCCGCCGGCGCTGTCGAAGCGGACGCGGTTCACCAGCTACGTCCCGGTCAACGACGATGGCAGCCCGGTCGGGTCGAAGGGGCCGTTCGGCGCGATGGGGAGCATCCCCATCGGGCGGAACCGTCAGCCGCGGTCGTTCCCCGCGGTCGTGCCGGAGGCGCCGAAGCTCTTCCTCCGCTGGGACGTGGACGTGCCCGCAAACCTGCGGTCCGCGCTAGAGCAGGTGTGCGCGGCGGTTACGTACCTGGGGCACTCGGCGTCTCCCGTGCGGGTGTGGGTTGCAGACGAGACCCCGGAAGCGAACCTCGTCCCAACCGATGGAGTTGCAACGGAGCACCTTCGGGTCTTTGGCCCGGAGCGGTTGGCGTATCTCGAAGGGCGTTTCAACTGCAAAGCGGTTGAAGAATATCTGAACCTGGAAGCGGCAGTCGGTGAACTGTCCTCTCTCGCGCAAGCGGCTCCGCAGGGTAAGGAGAAGACCGAGCTTAAGAAGCAACACAAGGCGAAGCTGGTCGAGCGCGACGAGCGGTTCCCCAATGGCGCGCCGCAGACGCTTCGCCCGCAGCCGTCACGGTGGCAAGGGTACGCGCCTCCGCGCCCGCCCCGGAGCGTTGAAGTGTGCGAAGGCCCGTTCGACGCGGGGCTGTTCGTGCTGCGCGAGTTACCTGGGAACCGGCGATACGCGCTCGAATCGTGTGGCATTGTCGCCGAGGCGGTTCGGTCCGAACTGGTGCGGCGGAATGGGACCGATCCGCGAACCGCGCCGGAGTGGCTCAGCGGTCACGCCCCAGATGGCAGGCCGAGTAAACAGTCTCGACCCGCGTTTATCCCGCTCGGGTTTGTCGGACACGAGCACGCCGACGGGCACCTGCTGGGGATTGCGATTGCTGTACCAACCAGCTTCGACCCAAACATGACGGCCGCGCTGTTTGAGTTGCTCGGCCGACACGACGGTAATAACCCGCATGAGATCGAAAAGGGCGTCCCGTATTTGTCGGTTGACGTGCGAAACCCGCACTTGGGAAACCGTGTGATCGGAAATCTGGCCCTCGAACTCGACGAGCGACCGGAGGGCCGGCGCCAGTTCACCCTGAAGACGTGGACATGGACCGCACCAGCTCACGTATGGACAACGGTCACTCCGGTAATGCTGCCGCAGTTCTCGAAGCCAGGAAAATTGTCCCCCGAGGACATTATTTCGCAGGCGTGCGTTGATGCGGGCTATCCGGAACCGGTTGCGGTGCGCACCGGCTTCGCACCGCTGATGCAGGGTGTTCCGCACGCGCGCGAGTTTCATGTGCGACGGCGTGAAGGGCGCCCGCCGCGCCTGCTGATTCACGCGCAGATCGAGTTCCCGATGAAGGTTCGCGGCCCGGTGCTGATCGGTGCCGGTCGTTACGCCGGTTATGGGGTCTGCCGCCCAAGCCAGGAGGAACAAGGATGAGTGCGCCGGCGCCCGATCAGTTTGAAGCGTTCTACGAAGCGGTTCACGGGTACGCCCCGTTCCCGTGGCAAAAGCGGCTCGCGGGGCGCGTGTGCGGCAGCGACTGGCCCCGCGCGATCGCGCTGCCGACCGCTGCGGGCAAGACCGCGTGCATCGACGCCACGGTGTTCGCGCTGGCATGCGCGAAGGACATCCGCCAGCCGCGGCGCATTTTCTTTGTGGTGGACCGCCGCATCGTGGTCGATCAGGCTTGGCGGCACGCGACGGATTTAGCGGACAAGCTTTGTACAGCAAAAAACGGTATCTTGAAGCGGGTCGCGGACGCCCTCCGCGCGCTGGCCGGCGAGGACGACGCGCGCCCGCTGGATGTGTACGCGCTGCGCGGCGGCATGTACCGCGAAAGCGCGTGGGCGCGGTCGCCGCTTCAGCCCACGGTGATCGCTTCGACGGTTGATCAGGTCGGCTCGCGGCTGCTGTTCCGCGGGTACGGTGTGTCCGATTCGATGAAGCCGATCCACGCGGGGCTGGTGGGCAACGATGCGCTCATCCTGCTCGACGAAGCCCATTGCGCGAAGCCGTTCGACCAGACGATGTAGGCGGTCGAGGGCTACCGCGGCTGGGGGAAGAAGAACGACGCCCCGTTCAAGTTCGTGTCGGTCACCGCGACTCCGACCGGCGGGCTGCCCGAAGCCCAGATCGAGCGCGACGACGACGCGGACCGCGACCACCCGGAACTCGGCAAACGCATCAAGGCGAGTAAACCTGCAACGCTTGTGGTCGCGGACAAAGCGAAGGGGAAGACGTTCAAGCAGTGGGGCGGTCACCTCGTCGCGAAGCTCGCTGAGGAAGCGAGGAAGCTTGAAGTCGCGGGTGGGTGTGTCGGGATCATCGTGAACCGCGTCGCAACGGCCCGGGCACTGGCGAAGGAGTTGGGCAACGATGCGAGGCTGCTGACGGGCCGAATGCGCCCGCTGGACCGCGACCGCATCTTCGAGGAGCGGTTGAAGCCGCTCCTCTCCGGCGCGTCGGGGCCGGTCCCGAAATTCGTGGTGGGCACGCAGTGCCTGGAGTGCGGGGCCGATTTCGACTTCCACGCGCTGGTGACCGAGTGCGCCAGCCTGGACGCGCTGCGGCAGCGGTTCGGGCGACTGAACCGCATCGCGAAGCGCGACACCGCGAAGGCCGTCGTGGTGGTCCGCGCCGACCAAACCGAGCCGGCGGAAAAGGAAAACGACCGTGACCCGGTATACGGCAACGCGCTCGCGAAAACCTGGCAGTGGCTCAACGTGAAGGCAACCAACGGCGCGTTCGAGTTCGGCGTCTCGGCGGTGCGAATGGCGACGGATGGCGTCGATCTGGAGCCGTTGAACGCGCCTTCGCTGAACGCTCCTGTGCTGTTCCCGGTTCACCTCGATTGCTGGGTGCAAACGCACCCGATCCCGACCCCGGACCCGGACCCGGCGCTGTTCCTGCACGGCCCGAAGCAGACCGGGCAACCCGACGTGCAGGTGGTGTTCCGCGCCGACCTGGGCGACGATTCGGACAAGTGGGCCGAAATCGTCGGGTTGTGCCCGCCGTCGTCGTCGGAGGCGGTCGCGGTGCCGATTGGGGTGTTCAAAAAGTGGCTGGCCGACGAACTCACAAGCGACGAAACCGCCGACGTGGAAGGCGGAGCGTCGGAAGAAGCGGATGAAGAGAATGCGGAGCCGCAACCGCGTCGCGCGCTCCGCTGGCGCGGACCCGAGGAGAACGAAAAGAAGACGACGGTCGTGTCGGTCCCGAAGAACGTGACCCCGAACGACACATACGTGGTTCCGTGTTCAGCCCCGGGCATCGACGGGCTGGGCGATTTCATCAGTACCCCGCCGGAGGACTTTTCTGGAGAGGCGTTTCAGCGGTCCCGCGACAAAGCGCTGTTGTGGCTGCCGAGCCTGACGATTCCCGAGGAGGCGGACAAGCGCGAGGAGGCCGAACTGCTGGCCGCCGCAATCGGCGGTCTGCTGGCAACGCTGCCTGCTGATGCGCCGGCGTGGCGGGCGCGGGCGGTGGCGTACTTCGCGGACCGGAGGAACCTCAAGCGCCGTGAGGTCGCACGCCATCCGCTTGGCGGGGTCGTGGTCACCGGGACGGGGCGGTTGCGTCAGTTTGATCCAACGTACCTTGATGACAGTGAACCGGGCGAGTCGTTCCGGGGGCACGCCGTCACCCTGAAGGAGCACTCGTGTGGGGTGGCCGCGCACGCGAAGCAGTTCGCGGACGGGTGCGGTCTGGATGTCGAACTCTTTACGCAAGCCGGGCTGTGGCACGACCTCGGGAAGCTAGACCCGCGGTTCCAGGCGATGTTGCGGCAGTCGTCGCCGCGGACCGCGGTGGGCGCGGCCCTGGCGAAATCGGGGAAGGCGGCCGGGACGCCGCAGGAGCGGGAGCAGTTGCGTCAGGTGCACCGATATCCCAAGGGCGCGCGGCACGAGTTACTCTCCGCGGCGCTCGTGGCCGCGAAGCACGGTGCGGAAGGGGCCGACGACCTGCTGTTGTACCTGATCGCGACGCACCACGGCTCGGCGCGGCCGTTCGCGTCCGCGGTGGACGAGAACGAGGCGGTTCAGGAGCCGTTCAAGGCCACGCTGTTCGAAACGCCGTTCGAGCTGAGATCCTCGGCCCAGCAGGTTCGCGAGTGGAACGCCGAGTTGCCGGAACGGTTCTGGCGTGTGGTGCGGAAATACGGTTGGTGGGGGGCAGCATATCGGGAAGCGGTGTTCCGGCTTTCGGACCACGCGCAGAGTGCCGCGGAGCAGGAGTGCCCTAACGTCCTAGCGGTGAGCCCAACGGGTTGGGCGGCGCTACCTGAAAAGGTTGGGCGCCCGAAGTGGCACACATTACCTCTGACTGGGCTCGATGGCTCCAACCCACTCGGGTTCCTGGCAGCGCTGGGGACGCTCGTTGCTTGTGATCAGATGTCGCGCGCGGCCGACTGTCCCGTTTGGCTCCGCGGTCGCGTCGCTTTGTCGTGGGGAAATGGGGCCGCACCGAACACACCCGTTCTATGCCTTTCAGACCTTCCGCCGGACGAAAGCGCGTTTGCCGAATTCTTGGCTAACCGACTTGAGAAAAGGGTTGAAGATCATGCGGCAGAGTGGGTTGTGACGATGCTCGAACTGGGGGCGGCGAAGGAGGCGAAGAGAGACTTTACAAATATCGCCCGGCACATCGTTCCGCCGAGATCCGAAGATCGCCACCGCCTCAACTGGGTTACTGCCCTCTCGTGCGAGTCGGCAATTGATGCGGACAGCCAACTGCAAACAGTGCGCTGCGATTATTTGCTCGATAACATGCGGTCGGTGCTGAGCCGAACCGGGGCCTCACACCTCCGCCGGGCGCTCTTCGAGCCGTGGGATTTTGCCGACGCGCTGAACAATCAATCCTTGCACTGGGAGCCGAGCGAGGATCGACGACATGCGTACCAGTGGGAGCAACCGAGTGGCGACCCGACCCGGAAGAGACGCGGCGGGATGCTTGGGGCGAACCGTCTGGCGCTGGAAGTATGGCCGCTATTCCCTTCGTTTCCGGACGGGGATCGGGTGCGAACCCGTGGTTTCTATGGTAACCGGGCAAACAATACGTTTTGGCTGTGGCCCCTGTGGTCTGCGTGCTTGACACCGGACAGCGTGGCCTCGCTCTTGGCACTCGCTGAGATTCAAGTGGCTGCGCCGGGGGCCGGCAATCTCCGGAGCTTCGGTGTGTCATCGGTGTTCCGGAGTCAGCGCATTCTGGTCGGCAAGACGCCTAACCTGACCCCGGCTGAGGCGGTGGTGTGATTGCGCGTCGGAAGTAAGCTGTTCCCACTTGCCCCGAAGGTCAGCCCGAAGTTCCGTCTTGCAACAGCCCTTGAAGCCGGATCGTCGCGCGTCGCCGGATGCGAGCGCGATGACACCCTCCCCACCCAAGGTGAATCCGAGTGCCCGCGCCGCGCTACGTGCTCATCGCCAACCCCGGGACGAAGCGGTGCGAAACGTACCGCGCCGAACTTCTCGCACACGGGTCTGCATGCGGCACCACGCCCGATCTCGAAATCGTACCGTGGGCGGACGTGATCGCACGCGCCGGCGACCTCGGCACACTCCCCGCGTTCGATCAGCCCGCTCTCGTGCGCTTCGAATCCCCCGGCAAGGACGATAACGCAACACGCCTCCTGCTCGAAGCCGGCGCACGCGCCGACCCGTCCGAACCGCCCCGCGACTGGCGCGCCCTCGCCCTCCCCAAAGGGCTGCTCGTGCGCCCCGGGCTGCTCTACCGCGGCTTCCACCGCGTACTGAACGGGCTCCGTACCGCACTCGATACACGCCCCCACCTGCGCCCGACCGCCTGCCCGCTCGCAATAGCAGACATGTTCGACAAAACCCGCACCTGCGAGAAACTGCACGCCGCCGGGGTCCCGGTGCCGGAATGGGTGCCCGCACCCGAGACCGCCGGCGAACTGCTGACCCAATCGAAATGTCGCACCGAAACATGGCCGACCACTTACGTCAAACTGAACACCGGCTCCTCGGCCACGGGCATCGTCGTGCTCCACAGGCCGCCGGCCGAAGAGGTCAGCGCCACGACCTCGCTCGCGGAAATCGATGGCGCGTTCTATAACTCGCGCCTCGTCCGTCGGGTTACACGCGGGGACCTGGTTCGGGCGCTCAACTTCGTACTCAACGAAGGCGCGATCGTTCAGCGCGGCATCCCGATCGCCCAAGTGGACGGCCAGAACTTCGACGTGCGCGTGGTGTGCGTCTACGGACGCCCCGCGGCCGTCATCTTCCGGCTCAGCCCGCACCCGATGACCAACCTGCACCTCGGCGGGCACCGGGGCGATTACAACCGCTGCCGGGCCGTCATCCCGACCCGAGAGTGGCTCGACGCCCTCGACCACTGCTCCGAAGCCGCCGGGGGCTTCGACTCCGCGGTCGCCGGTGTGGACCTGCTCTTCGAGCGCGGCTTCCGCCGGCACTTCATCCTTGAGGTGAACGCGTTCGGCGACTTCTTCCCGGGGTGGACCGACGCGCGGGGGCGGTCGATACACAGTATCGAGATCGAAGAAACCGCACGCCGATACTCCGCCGGATAGCTTCCCCCGAACGTCACAGCCCATTGGCGTTCGGTCCGCGCCAACCGCGATCCGTCCGGTTTTTGTGCCGCCGAAAAGGCGGGAACCGGAGGGCGCCTCGCAACCGGCCCCGGGCACGAGATCACCCGAAAGCACTCTTTCACAGGCGGTTGTGACGAGTACGCCAGCCGGCCCCGGCTCTGAAACCGATTCCGGCGGCGCGCGAACTTGCCCTTGAATCCTGTATTTGCTGCCCGCTACACTTCTTCTTCACCGACGGAGCAGGACGCTCCCGGCCCCGGTCACGGAGGACTCGCCGCTATGCCCCCACGCACCAAAGACAAAGAACCCGCCCCGCCTCCGGCCCGTCCGCTGATCGCGGTGAACGCCGATATCGTGGCCCCCAAGAACGGCACCCCGTTCGCCAAACTCAACGTCGGGTATCTCGACGCGATCGTCGCCGCCGGCGGGCTGCCGGTCGTGCTCCCGCCCCTGCGCAAAGACAACCTCCAGGACATCGACGCGCTGCTCGACCAGTGCGCCGGGATCGTGCTGACCGGCGGCGCCGACATGGACCCGCGCCGGAACGGCCAGCCCCTCACGGCGGTCGTGAACCCGATGCCGGCGCGCCGCGAGGACGCGGACCGCTACCTGCTCGCGAAGATCTTCGAGCGCA
>DASWYH010000224.1:0-9546 GCA_036405095.1 Gemmata sp.
GTGCGGAGGAACGTTCTGAAAGGCAGCCGCCAGGGCCGCAAAAACGCGCAACGTACCGTCAGACATGCTCGTGGCGTCGAAATTCGCACTCGTTCCATCCCGCCGTTGCGTTCGGAAACGAAGCACCTCGTATCCTCCCACGGTGCCGGTTCCTGCAAATTCGGCTGAATTCGTGACCGCCATAAGGTAACGACTAATTCGTTCGGTTGTCGCCTCGCTCACCTCTCCAGTTGCGTCAATTGCACTGGCGAGATTACTTCCGTCTCGTTCCAAAAATAAGCCGCGATTTGGCTTTTGTGGACGCCGAATGATCTCTGGGTTGAAGTTGTAGGTGGTTATGGCTGAAATGTGGTCAAATAGCTCGGCAAATGGTCCTTCGCCCTGGTACATCCCCAAGACGACCTTTTCGGAGTTCGCCCAATTGACTATTGGGTGAGAGTGCGTGTCTCCCTTCCAAGTAACGTGTCCTGCCTCGACGGTATAGCTTGTCCACCGCTCGCCATCAAGGCGTTGCAGCCGCATGTGCTCTTTCACAATTCGTGGATATCGTTCTGACGAGAGGGCCATCTCCAATCCGTAGGAGACGGTCCACAAATCACCGGAACGAAGTGCCCAAGTTCCTGGCTCGCGGGATGACGCCCTGATCAAACCGTCGACCTCTATTGTCACGGCCGTAGCAGAGGAAAAGCGGCAAAGGATAGCGTCGTGCCCACCGTGGGATTTGATTGCCTCATGGAGGCCGTGGTTCACGACATCGCGTAGAAATCCCAGCGCGTCCAAGAAGTTGCTTTTCCCCGAAGCGTTGCGGCCGACCAGGATCGTGAGCGGTTCGAGCGCCACATCGCAGAACGCAATGCTCTTGTAGCCGCGAATCCGCACGCGGCGCAGAAACGGCGGCTTGCTCCCCGTGTCGGCGGTGCTGTCGGCTTCGGAATCGGGCGCGGTGGCCATTGGCTTCCTGACGCGAAAGGTGCGGGCGTGTTCAGGTTAGCGAATCGGCAGCGGGAACCGCAAGTTCCTTCACACCCACTTCCAGTTGTGGCGGGTGAACGGCTTCAGGTCGTCATCGTCGAGGAGCGCGAATGTGCTCTCGGCGCCGTCCCAGTGCAGCACGCCGACGCTCCCGCTCTCCGGGTGCCCGTCGCGGGTGCGTAGCTCAAACCCCGCGAGGTGAAACACCTCCGTGCGGCCGTAGTCGCGGTCGATCCGGGAGCCGTCCCCGGAGTAGTGGCCGAAGAACGCGAACCGCGGTTGCGCCAGTTCGATCAGCGTTTGCAAATCCGCGCTACCGTACCCGACGCGCTTCGCGTCCCGCGGGGCGTCGTGCATCAGGAGCACATCGAACGCCTCAAGCGCCAGGCGATCGACCGCCTTCTCGCTGATGTACCCCCGGGGCGGCAAGTTCTGACGCGCGTTCGGGCCGCCCTGATCGACGCCCCACACGGCGGCGCCCGTCATCCCGCACGGGAACGCATGAACGGCGCCGTCCTTGATCCCGCGCACGCGGCAGTACGCATCGACCACGAAATCGGTGCGGTCCCTCCCGGCGGCCTGCGCGAACCGTTCGAGTTCGTCGAAGTCCTCGTGGTTGCCCGCCGTGAACCACAGGTCGAAGGTGCAATACGGGTCGTCCTCGAACACGCGATCCGCAATCGGGGTGCGG
This sequence comes from Gemmata sp., assembly GCA_036405095.1. Classification (GTDB taxonomy): domain Bacteria; phylum Planctomycetota; class Planctomycetia; order Gemmatales; family Gemmataceae; genus Gemmata. The sequence goes on from DASWYH010000224.1 coordinate 1,664, forward strand.
ATCACCACGTCGAACGCGCCGAGTTCCAGCGGGTCGTCTTTCGCGTGCCGGAGGGTGGCTTTGTCGCAGTGCGAGAGGTCCGTGTAGTACCCCATGTCGCCGACCTGGAGCAACCCGGCGAGGTCGCACCCCGTGCGCGCCGACCAGTACGAGGCGAACCGGAACGCCGGGAGGATGCGCCCGTGCAGGTCGCCGAACACGAGGAACGCGGCAGGAGAAGGGGCGGAAGCGTCCATGCCGCGAAGACACGCGACGCACGAGCGCGGTTCGGTGACCGGTTGTGGAACCGTCGCGTGCCGGGCACACCGAGGCAGATTCCTCAGTGCGCCCGGCGCGGCGGGGGGTGAATGGCGGGGCGCTCTCGGGTGCCGGTTACACCAGTTCGCGGATCGGCTGCGCGTCGGCGTCGATCGGGAAGTGGGGCCGCCCGTTCGCGTCGTACTCGCGGACCGTGTTCAGGTCCATGCCGAGGTTCTTGTACAGCGTGGCGAAGATCTCCTGGTGCGTGACGGGCCGGGACGCGGCCCGCTCCGCGAGCCGGTTGGACGACCCGATCACCTGACCGGTCTTCATGCCCCCGCCGGCGAGCAGCGCGCAGCTCAGTTGCGGCCAGTGGTCGCGGCTCGCGTCCTTGTTGATCTTCGGCGTGCGCCCGAACTCGCCCCACACGACCACCGTCACGTCCTTGTCCATCCCGCGGTCGTAGATGTCCTCGATCAGCGCGGTGACGGCCACGTCGAGCAGCGGGAAGTCCTTGCGGGCCTGGACGAAGTTCTTGCCGTCCGGGCCGTGCCAGTCCCAGCGGGTGAAGTTCATCGTCACCACCCGCGCGCCCGCTTCCACGAGGCGGCGCGCGACGCAGAAGTTCCGCACCATGCGGGGCGCCCCGTCGCGCTCGAACGCGGGGTCATCGACGCCGTACCGGGCGAGGGTCTTCGGGTCCTCTTTCGAGAGGTCGATCGCGTCCTTGAGTTTCGAGGACGTGAGGATGTCGAGCGCCTGGCGGTTGAACGCGTCCATCCCGTCCATCGCGCCCTTGGTGTCGAGCTTGCGGTCGAGGTCGTCGAACCCCTTCAGCAGCCCGACGCGGTCGTTGAGGCGGTCCAGGGTCACGCCCTTCAGCGTCAGGTTGTCCGACTTCATCCCCGTGTCGCGCCCGCCGACCATGTGGAACGGCGCGTGCTGGATGCCGAGGAACCCGCCGTCCCCGTGGTAGCCCCAGCGCTTCTCGCCGCACGGGTACATGAGCGACACGTGCGCCGGGACCGAGGGGTCGGCCTGGCCCTGCGACTTCGACACCCACGACCCGAACGCGGGCCAGTGCCCGTTGTTCGCCGGGGTGCGCGGGCGCCCGGTCATGCACTGGTAGGCGTCGTGGTCCCCGGAGCTGCCCACCAGCGAGCGGATGATGGCGAACCGGTCCATCATCTTCGCGATGCGGGGGAACAGCTCGCAGATCTGGATGCCGGTGACGCTGGTCGGGATGGGCTTGAACTCGCCCCTCACTTCGGCCGGCGCGTCCGGCTTCAGGTCCCACATGTCGAGGTGGGGCGGGCCGCCCGGCAGGTAGATGTTGATGACCGACTTGTGGGCCGACCGGGTGCCGGTTTTGGCCTCGGCCGCGAGCAGGTGCGGGAGCGCGAGCGCGCCGCCGAACAGCGTCCCGCCGGCGGTGAGGAAGTCGCGCCGGTTCAGGCCGTCGCAGAACCCGCCGCGCGCGTGCGGCCGACCGAAAAGTGAGAGCATGGCGAGGAGCCTTCAGCGTGTGGCGGTAGTGGTGGGAACCGGCCCGAGCGGGAGGATATTATACTTTTCGCCGAAACCGTGTCCGGTGTCCAGCAGAATTCGGCCGTTTCGGGGGGTCAGTGGTCAATCGCCGGTGAGCCGAAACGCGAGGGGCACAGGGGGATGATCTTCTCTGCGAACTGAGCACGGACCGCTTGAAGCTACTGGAACGGGAACGAAGCGGCGGCGCGGAACCGGTGCCGGACCACACGAGCCGGCACGCGTGCGCCCCTTCCCCGCTCGGACGGGGAGAGGGGAAACAACCCGGCACGGCGCGCCCCCACACGACCAACTTGAAACGACGGGAGCCTGCGCGTGAAATCCGTCGTCGCGCCGAAGACGGGGGTGCGGGGCCAACCAGCCCCCTTTCGTCACGAGGCGGAACAGTTGGTACACTTTCCCCAACATTCCTTCGGTTGAGGAACCCGCCCGTGAACTGCACGGCATCATCCCGCCCGTCGTCACGCCCATGACCGCCGACCAGGGCCTCGACCTCCCCGGTCTGCGCGCCCACATCGATTACGTGCTCGCGAAGGGCGTCCACGGCATCTTCGTGCTGGAACCCCCGCAAGCTAATCGCGTGGGGTAATCTCATCTTTGGTCACACGACCGTAGCCTCCGATGATTCTTGCGCCGTGCAAGCGAGGAAATGAGTCTGGCGGGCAGACAAGTTCTCCCTCACCGAAAAAGAACCGCCATGCACCGCAGTTGTGTGCCGTGAAGTCGTGATCGAAGCCGTCGGACATGGTGAACGCAAGAACCGGCAGATCGTGTAGTAGATGTCCTAACTGCGAAACACGGCCAAGAAAGCCGCGTGTGGACGCGCCGCCGTCAGCGAAAAACTCAGATGGTACAACCTGCACGGTAGTGAGGTTGACGACAGAGACTTCAGCGAATGGCTCAGTCGCCCAACTGTCGCGTCCGACGGTCCATCCCCAGCCGTATTCCAGGTGCATCTCAAGCGCATGCCCCACGTCCGCCCTAACGGAGTCGCTCAGTCCTGAAAGCGTCTTCATTCTCACGCCTTGTTCTCGGGCTGAGTGAAAGCTCATCTTCCACGGACTCAGACCAACGTGCTGCGACAATCAACGGCTTCCGGTAAAGTAACCGGAACCACCCGAACGCATAGAGGAACCCGCCTGTGAAGCTGCACGGCATCATCCCGCCCGTCGTCACGCCCCTGACCGCCGACCAGGACCTCGACCTCCCCGGTCTGCGTGCCCACATCGACTACGTGCTCGCGAAGGGCGTCCACGGCATCTTCGTGCTGGGCACCACCGGCGAGTTCTACGCGCTCGATGAGGCCGAAAAGCAAGCGGTCCTCGCGGATGCCGTGGCACACGTCGCCGGGCGGGCGCCCGTTTATGCGGGCACCGGGGCCGAAACCACGCGCGAGGTGGTTCGGCTCACCAAAATGGCCCAGAAGGAAGGCGCGGCCGGCGTGTCGGTCATCACGCCGTACTTCATCAGGCCGAACCAGGCGGAGCTCTCCGACCACTTCCGCCGGGTGGCCGAAAGTACCTCGCTCCCGGTGGTGCTCTACAACAACCCGGCGACCTGCGGCGGGCTCAGCATCGAACCCGAAACCGTGGCCCGGCTCGCGGAACTCCCCAACATCGTCGGCATCAAGGACTCGTCCGGCGACCTCCAGAACACCATCGAAATCATCCGCCAAACGCCGCGCGAGAGGTTCAGCGTGCTGAACGGGCGCGACACGCTCATCCTCGCCGCGCTCCAGGCCGGCGCGCAAGGGGCGATCCCCGCATCGTGCAACATCGCGCCGGACCTGTGCGTCGGGATCTATGACTCGTTCACCAAGGGCGATATCGAAGCGGCCAAAGGGTTCCAGTCGCGGTTACACGGGGTCCGCATGGCGATGGGCCTCGGCACCGGGAACAGCGCCGTGAAGGAAGCGATGGCGCTTCTGGGCCGCAGCGCGGGGCCGATGCGGGCACCGATCCTGCCGTTCGGCGCCGCCCAGAAAGAGAAGCTCCGGGCGATCCTCGAAAAAGCCGGGCTGCTGTAAAAGCGGAAGCAGGATAGCCACAAAAAGGCACAAAGGGCACAAAAGAAGACCAAGATCAAGAAGAGTCTGATCCACAGAAGACACAGATTGAGGACCCAGAAAAGCACTCGTGGCCTTTCTGGGTCCTCAATCTGTGTCTTCTGTGTCATCTGTGGATCAAACTCTTCTTGTTGACAGCGGGTAGAGGTCGGGGACCGTCTGCGTGTGGGCTCCTGTGTAACCTGTGGATCAAACTCTTCTTGATCTTGTTCTTCTTTTTGTGCCCTTTGTGCCTTTTTGTGGCTACTCTCTTCCGTTCTTCTGCGCGCTCACAGAATGTATTTGCTCAGGTCTTCGTTTTGCGTCACCGGGCCGAGCTTGTCGCGGACGAACTTGCCGTCGATCACCACCCGCTTGTTCGCCAGGTCGGGGCCGTCGAAGCTCACCTCTTCCACCACCTTCTCGATGACCGTGTGGAGCCGCCGGGCGCCGATGTTCTGGTTCGTGCGGTTCACGTCGAACGCGATATCGGCGAGGGCCTCCAGCCCGTCCTTTGTGAACTCCAGATCGACCCCCTCCGTCTTGAGCAGCTCGGCGTACTGCCGGGGCAGCGCGTGCTTCGGCTCGGTGAGCACCCGGAGGAAGTCGGGGCGCGTGAGGTCCGTGAGCTCGACGCGGATCGGGAACCGGCCCTGTAGCTCGGGCATCAGGTCCGCCGGCTTCGAGACGTGGAACGCGCCCGCCGCGATGAACAGGATGTGGTCCGTCTTGACCGGCCCGTGCTTCGTGTTCACGGTGGTGCCCTCGACCACCGGCAGCAGGTCGCGCTGGACCCCCTGACGCGACACGTCGGGGCCGTGACCGCTCGACGGGCCGCACACCTTGTCGATCTCGTCCAGGAACACGATCCCGTGGTTCTCCACGCGCTCGACCGCTTGCTCCACCACCGCGGCGCGGTCGATGAGGGCCTCCGTTTCCTGTTCGAGCAGGACGCGGCGCGCGTCTTTCACCGCGAGCTGTCGCGGTTGCGCGTTCTTCGGCATCATCTTGTCGAACATGCCTTGCAGATCGACGTCCATGTTCTCCATCCCGAGGTTGGAGAAGATCTGCACCGGGGTGGCCTTCTGCTCGACGCTCAGTTCCACCACCCGGTCTTCGAGTTCGCCGGCTTCGAGCATCGCCCGCATCTTGTCGCGGGTGCGCTGCCGGCGCTCCTGGTCCTCTCGCTCCTGCTCGGGCTCCCAGGTGTTGCTCTTGGGCATGGGGACGAGCAGATCGAGCAGCCGCTCGGTGACCTTCTCTTGCGCCTTCTCGCGCACCGTCGCCCGCATCTCCTGCTTCACGAGCCCGATGCCCGCTTCGGTCAGGTCGCGGATGATGCTCTCCACGTCGCGCCCGACGTAGCCGACCTCGGTGAACTTGGTCGCCTCGACCTTGATGAACGGGGCGCCCACCAGCGACGCGAGCCGGCGCGCGATCTCCGTTTTGCCGACCCCGGTCGGCCCGATGAGGATGATGTTTTTGGGCGTCACGTCCTGGCGCAGCTCGGCGGGGAGCTGCTGCCGGCGCCAGCGGTTGCGGATCGCCACCGCCACGGCCTTCTTCGCCGCCGCCTGGCCGACGATGTACTTGTCGAGTTCGGTCACGATCTGCTTGGGGGTCATCGAGTCTGCCACGGCTATTCCTTCCGAAAAGCGGAAGAGTTTATCCACAGATTGACACAGACGGACGCAGATTGTGAAAAACGGGGCTTCTCTTCCGATCTGTGCTCATCTGCGCACTCTGTGGATGCCCTTCCACTTCTCTTAGCTAAGTTCTTGAACGTCGATGTTGCGGTTCGTGTAGATGCACAGGTCGCCGGCGATCTCCAGACCGGCGCGCACCACCTCCGCCGGCTTCAACTGCGTGTGCGTCATGAGCGCGCGGGCCGCGGCCAGCGCGTAGGGGCCGCCGGAACCGATCGCGAGGACGTTATCGGTCGGGCTGATCACGTCGCCCGTGCCGCTGACCAGGAGCAGGTGCTCGCGGTCGAGGACCACGAGCATCGCCTCCAGTCGGCGCAGGACGCGGTCCGTGCGCCACTCCTTCGCGAGTTCGGTTGCGGCTTTCGGCACCGAGCCCTGGAAGTCGCGGAGCTTCTGCTCGAACCGGTCCAGCAGGCTGAACGCGTCCGCGGCGGCCCCGGCGAACCCGGCCAGCACCTGCCCGTCGTACAGCTTGCGGACCTTGCGGGCGTCGGCCTTCATGACGATGTTGCCGAGCGTCACCTGGCCGTCGCCGCCGATGGCGGCACCCGCGGAAGTCCTGACCGCCAATATTGTTGTGGCACGAAGACGAGACACGTTAAGATTGCTCCCGGTGCTGCGAATACCTCTTAGCCCGCGCTCCCACGCTGTTGACAAGACGCCAGCGGGCCTCTTCCTCGCGATGCGTTCCGGATATGATACGCGGTTGCGGGGGACGGGAACGGGTGGGGGAAATGCGGGAGCGATTTGCGGCTGTATCCGCTCGGCCGTGAGATAGAATGACCTGCGCGGTCGCGTCGGGCGGCACACGGGGGGTTCCACATGAGTCAGTTGCTCGGCGGCCTCGGTTCGGTTGTGGCGGCGCTCCTCGTGGGCGGGCTGATCGCGGTGCCGGTAGCGGCGAGCGCGCCGCCCCCACCGAAGAAGAAGCCCGGGGTGCTGCACGTGTACGACGGCGGCTCCCTGTTCACCGAAGGGGCCATCGACCGCAGCAAGGTCGCAATGGGGAAGATGATGTTCGAGCACGAAACCGTGCTCACCGTCGACACCCACGCGACCGTTCCGAAGGACAAGACGCTGCCGGACGAGCGGGGCGAGCGGGCCAGGTTCTTCGAGAGCTGGGCCAAGTCCGCCGCGTCCGGGGACCGCGCGAAGGGGGTTTACGTGCTGGTGTGCCGCAGCCCCGGGTACGTGCAGGTGATCGCGGACAAGGCCACCCGGGACCGCGGGTTCACCGCGGCCAACGAGCAGCGGCTCCGCGACCTGTTCACCCAGGCGTTCAAGGACGCGGCCCAGGCGAAGAAGGACGGGAAAGCGGACGAGGACGTGCTCCGGATCCGTGACAAGGCGCTGTCCAATGCGGCCGAGTACGTGTCGGGCATTCTGAAGGGTACGGTCAAGTAGCGCTGCCATCGGGAGTTCGTGGCGGTTGTCCCCAAAACCCGCTCACACCATAAGGAGACGCAATGAACCGGTTTGCGAGTCTAGCGACGGTCGCCGTCCTGTTGGCCGGCGGGCTGCTCGCGGTCCCGAACGTCGCCCGCGCCGACAACAAAATGCAGGGCGGGGTACTGAACGTGTACGACGGCGGCGCGCTGTTCACCGATGGCGCGATCAACACCGCCAAGGATCGTTTCAGTGGAACCGAGTTCGATCACGGGTTAACGTTTACGGTTGACACGTATTCGGCCGTTCCGAGCGGCAAGAAGTTGCCCGAGAACCCGGCGGAGCGCCCCAAGTTCTTTCGCGACTGGGCCAAGTCGGCCGCGACCGGCGACAAGGCGAAGGGCGTGTTCGTCCTCCTGTGCCGCAGCCCCGGCTACATCGAGGTGATCGCGGACGCGGCCACCGTGACCCGCGGGTTCAAGCAAGCGGACGAACAGCGCCTCCGGGACATCTTCCGGGACGCGCTGAAGGAATCGGTGCAGTTGGAGAAGGCGGGGAAGCCGCCAGAGGAGGTGTTCGCGGCTCGTGACCGCGGCCTGGAGAACGCGGTCGCCTTCGTCATCACCGATCTGAAATGGACCACCCCGCCGGTCGTGAAAAAGGCGCCCACCCAGGCGCGAACCGCGGCGGCTCACACTCAACCCCCGAAGAGAACTATGGGCATCGCGGGCTGGATCTGCTTGGGGCTGTGCGTCATCCTCTGCATCTGGGTGGTGGTGGCGCTGATCCGCGCCCTCACGGCCCCGGCGTACTACGGCGGTCCGGGGTACTACGGCGGGGGCGGGTTCGGCACGGCGTTCTTCGGCGGCATGTTCGGGGTGATGGCCGGGATGTGGCTCTACGACAGCATGTGGGGCACGCACTACTACGACACCGCGTCGGCCGCCGATTACAGCGGGGGC
>DASWYH010000225.1:0-11447 GCA_036405095.1 Gemmata sp.
CCGCAGAGCACTGAGCACTGACCACTGACCACTGACCACTTGAAACTACTGGTCTGGGTATCAGTAATAGCTCTTCTCGAAATAGATGCTGGCGCCGCCGAGGGCACTGCCGCCGCGCGCGAACTTGTCGTCGAGCGGATCGACCGGCGGCCCGGCTTTGGACTTCTTGAGCCCCGGGGCGTGCGTCTTTACGAAGGAACTCCCCGGAACCCGTGATGCGGCTGCGATCAGCGCGTCACGCACCGCGGGGATGTTGCTCCCGCCGCCGGTGAGGATCAGCTCCTGCATCGACGCCGGCCCGAGTTGCTGGAGGAACGCCTCGGCTTCGTCGGCCAGGTGCTTCGTGAACGTGTCGAGGCAGGGCCGAATGACGGGCTGATCGGCCGGCCCGCCGATGACCTTCCCGGGGCCGATGCGGAAGCCGGTTTCGTCGGTGTACGTGCGGACCTGGAACTCGGCGAAGTCCTTGGGGGCGAGGGCGTCCAGCGCGGCACGCTTGTCTTCCGCGAGGGCTGCCCGGACGCTCGCGTCGAGGTCGGTGGTCCCGAACGGAACCGACCGCGGGAGGGCAACGAACCCGGCCCCGAACTCGGCGTCGAGCGATTTCCCGCCCGTGTCGATCGAAAGGGCGGCGAAGTCCGTGGTGAACGCGCCCACGTCGATCACCAGCGCGCGGTAGGTCGGGTGGTCCTTGTCGCCCTTGATGACCGTAACCAGCGGCCCTTTGCCGAACATCTCCCCGAAGTTGATCCGCTTCCTTTTGGTCAGCGCGTTCGCGGCCTTCGTCAGGACCCCGACCGCGTTCGCCTCGGGTTCCGACACGAACGGGCGGGCGTCCAGCTTCCACCCGGTCGAGGTCAGGGCCTCGCGGAGCCGAACGCACCCGGGGTGCGCGTCGAGGTCCGCATCGGCGCCGAGCACCGGAACGGACACGCGAAGGGGGATGTCGCGGTAGTTCAGCGCCGTGTGCGGCAGCCGCTCGCACGCCTGCATGACTTGCTCGTGGAGCCAGCGGAAGTAGTAGTGGGCGACGGTTTTCGCTTCGTCCTGCTTCCGCGCCTCGGCGTGCCCCGCCGCGTCCGGAAGGCCCAACATGGACCGGGCCGAACCGACCATCTGGCGGAGCCCGGCGACCCACGCCGGCTGGACGCTGTACTTGGCCGCGAGCGCTTCAAATTCCGCGGAATGGAGGAGCGCATCGAGGGGGTGCATTTCGGGCTTGTCGGCCCCCGCCGGGGCGAACAAGCCGCGCTTGAAGTTCGTGTACACCGTGACCCTGTCGCCGGGCTTGATGCCGGCGGCCTTCTCGCCGAACTCCAGATCGGGCTTCGGCCGCCCGGTGTTCCAATTGGCGGCCACGACCGTGGGCGCCCAGAAGTCGCGCGCGGACGGGAGCAGGGGCACCAGGTCCGCGGATTCTTGAGCGGCGGTGCGGAGCGCCACCTTGGTGTACGCCGCCCCAAAATCCATGCAGAACACGCGGTCGGCCATAGCGCTACGCCTTTTCAACCGCCGCTTTCAGGGCGACGTAGTCCTCGTCATCGACCTTCAACAGCCACCCGGGGCGCACGACGCGAACGGGCGCGTTCGTGAACACCGATTGTTCGCTCTCGTGCAACCGCCCGTCGAACGCGACCTCCAGCCCCGCTTCGCCGATCATCTTCATCCCGCGGAGGTTCCAGATCGCGGTTTCCATGTAGTCGCGGCCTTCGGTCTTGCCGTCGTTCCAGGCGTCCCGCCATGCTGCCGCGAGCCGGTCCGCGGTGTACCGGCGGAAGTCCTTTTCCTCGTCGGTCTGCGGTTCGGGTGCGTCCCCAACTGGTGCCGCTGCCGCCTTTGATTGGGGTGAGAGGCCGATATCACGCAACTCCGCCGGGTCACCGCCCAGTGCGTCCCACTGGTGCCGGAGCGCATCGCGCTTGATCTGGAGCCCCTCTTCGAGCAACCGTTTCGTTTCCTCCAGTGCGCGAACCGCGGCGTCGTGTGCCTGCTTCTCCTTGAGCGCGGCAACCTTTTTGGCCTCGGACTCGGCCCGTGCCGCCGCGTTGACCTCGGCGAGCAGCGGGTTCAGTTCCGCCGCTGCCACCGGAGTTCGACGGATCGCGGCCAAAATGAAGTCGGCGCGCCGCTCCAGCGCGATCCTTCCTGCGGCGGCGCGCGCCAGCGCCCCAATCTGCTCCTCCGAAACCTCACCGGCCAACCGCTCGTAAACCTCGGTCGCCTCGGCGTCCGAAAGCTCGCCGGCGACGCGCGCGAACCCGGCCGCGGTCAGCACGCCGGTCTTGCCCGCGTGGCGCAGCAGCGGGCGCTCGCCCTTCGTACACTCCTCGATGGCCGCGAGGTGGTTCGCTTCTTTCGTGTTGAAGAGCCCGGCTGCGGAGGCCGCGGTCCAGTTGGTCCCCGGTTTGGTGGCGGCTTTTTTCAGGGCTTGCAGGACCAGCGCGTCGGTGGGGGCCGGCGCCTTCGGTGCCTTCGGCTTGCTTTCCTTTGCCATACTTGACCTCATTAACGGGGAGTGTAACTGTCTGAACCGGCGCGCGAAAGCGCATTCCGAACGGAATCGGAAGGTGCGACCGACCCGCGCACGCGCCAGCCCCTACGAGCCGGCCGGGCGCTCGAAGACGGGAGTATAGAGCCGCGCCCCCGGCGGGCTAGAGAACGCCCTTCGTGCTCGGAACCGCCGTGGAGCGCGGGTCCGGTTCGACGGCGGCCCGCAGGGCGCGGGCGCACCCCTTGAAGATCGCTTCGACGATGTGGTGCGTGTTCCGCCCGTGGTGCAGGATCACGTGCAAGTTGAACAGCCCCGCCGAACTGGCGGCCCGCCAGAACTCTTCCGCCAGTTGCGACGAGAACGTGCCCAGCGTTTCGAGCGGCACGTCCGCGCGCCACACGAGGTACGGGCGCCCGCTCAGGTCCACGGCGGCGGTGGCGAGCACGTCGTCCATCGGGAGCGCACAGTCCCCGAACCGGCGGATGCCCGCTTTGTCCCCGAGTGCCTGCACCAGCGCCTTGCCGAAGCAGATGCCCACGTCCTCAACGGTGTGGTGCGCGTCGATGTGCGTGTCGCCCTTGCACGTCACCGTGAGGTCGAAGAGCCCGTGCCGCGCGATGTGCGTGAGCATGTGGTCGAAGAACCCCACGCCCGTATCGAGTTTCGAGGCGCCGGTGCCGTCGAGGTTGAGCGTGAGGTCGATCTCGGTTTCGGCCGTTTTGCGTTCGATGCGTGCGGTGCGCGGCATGTCAGGCTTTGGGGCTGGGGCTTTGGGGAGTGAGGGCCGCAATCTGGGCTTCGAGCATGCGGATGCGGTCGTCTTGCTCGTTCAGGCGTTTAAGCAAGTAGGACTGGTGAATCTGGCCGTTACTGCTGAGCTTGCTGATGGCTAAAAATGCGAAGCCGAGCCACAAAAAGACAACGCCGGCCAGGAACGCGACAACAAAGGGCCAAGCGGAATTGGTACTGGAGACGCAGAAGTAGCCTCCTCCAATCACGCAAGCGAGGCTCAGCAGGTTCGCAATGGCCGCGGCCGCGTCGAAGTTCCCTTGCGGCGGGCTGGTTCCGAGGATGAACAGTTTTCGTGCTACTGACGAGGTCACAGGGTGTCTCCCAGCGCTGCGAGCAACTGATCGATCTCCGCATCGGTGCCCACGGAGATGCGGAGACCGTCATACGCGCCCGCGGGCGCGCCGACGGGGCCGGTCGCGTAACTCATGTAGCGAACCAGAATCTTCCGCTCCTTGAGCGCTTCGTATATCGGCTTCACCGGCCGGTCGGGGCGCCGGCACCAGACGAAGTTCGCGTGGCTCGGTGTGACCTCGAACCCGAGCGCGGCCAGGGCCACGGTCATGCGCTCGCGCGTGGCGATGATCTTGCTTCGCACCCCCCGGAAGTAGTCCTGATCCTCAATGGCGGCGGTCGCGGCGGCGAGGCTCAGCACGTCGCAGTTGTAGGAGTCCTTCACCTTCGTGAGTTCGCGGATCAGCTCGGGGCGTGCCACCGCGAACCCGAACCGGATGCCCGCCAGCGCGTACGATTTGCTCATCGTCCGCGTGACGATAACGTTCGGCACCTCGTGCGCGCATTTCGGGCGCAGCCAGTTCCATTCGGCGAAGTCGGCGTAGGCCTCGTCGATGACGAGCGGGGCGGGCGCGAGTGCTCGGGCCAGTCGCTCGATCTCGTCCTCCGTTATCATCGTGCCCGAAGGGGAGTTCGGGTTCGGGAAGAAGCTCAGGTGTGCCCCCTCGGGCCACTGGGGAGCCGGCGGCTCCCAGTCGCGACGGAAGGCCACCGCCTCGAACCGCGCGCCCTGAATTTCCGCGAGGCTCTTGTAGAGGATGTAACTCGGGGTGGGCGACGCGATCAACCCGCCCTCGGGCACGAAGGCGCGCGTCAGGATGGTGAGGATGTCGTCCGAGCCGTTCCCGATCAGGATGCCGTCGGGGTCCACGTTCAGCACGCGGCCCGCGGCTTTGCGGAAGGTGTCGCCGAGCGGCTGCGGGTACTTGCGGAGGCTGTTGGGCGTGAGCGCGGCGCGGATCGCGTCGAAGACCCTTGGGCTCGGCGGGTACGGGTTCTCGTTGGTGTTGAGCTTGACGATGTCGGGGTCGTTGAGCTGCTCGCCGGGCACGTACCCCGACATGGCGAGAATGTTGGGACGGACGCTCATCGCAGGGACCCGAAAAGGCGAAGCACGAAATCCGAAAGAAGGCGGAGCCGAAGCACGGTGGCCGGGTTCGCCTTCTTTCGGATTTCGTGCTTCGACGTTCGGCTCTATTTCTTCGCGGCCGGTGCGGGGGCCGGCACCTTGTCGGGCTTCGGCTTGGGGCGGGCGGCCGGGCCGTTGTCGTTGGCGCGGAGTTCGACGCTCGCCGCGTGCCCGGTGAGCCCCTCCTTGTTCGCCATGAAGATCACGTCGCTGGCGATCTCCTTGAGCCCGTTGCGCGTGAACCGGAGGATGCTGGTCCGCTTGCGGAAGTCGTTGGTCGTGAGCCCGCTGGCGAACCGCGCGGTCCCGCCGGTGGGGAGCACGTGGCTCGGACCGGCGGCGTAATCGCCCACCGCGACCGGGGTGAACGGCCCGAGGAACACCGCCCCGGCGCTGTCGATGTCTTCGAGGATGGCGTCGGGGTCCTGCGTCTGGATGTGCAGGTGCTCCGGCGCGAGGGCGTTGGTGCAGTCGATCGCGGCCTGCTTGTTCGGCGCCAGAACCAGCGCCCCGAACCGCTCCAGGCTGTCGCGCGCGAGGTCGGCGCGGGACAGCTTGGCGAGGCGCTTCGTGAGCGCTTCGACGATCTCGTCCATCAGCGGCGGGTGCCACGTGACCAGCACCGCGACCCCCGGCGAGTGCTCGGCCTGGGCGATCAGATCGAGCGCCACGTAGTCCGGGTGCGCCGAGTGGTCGGCGAGCACCACGATTTCGCTCGGCCCGGCGATGCAGTCGATCGCCACCTGCCCGAACACGAACTTCTTCGCCAGCGCGACGTACTGGTTCCCGGGGCCGACGATCATATCGACCGGCTTGAGCCCTTCGACCCCGTATGCCATCGCGGCGATCGCCTGGGCGCCGCCGAGCCGGTACACCTCGGTGATGCCGAGTTCGTGGCAGGTCGCGAGCATCTCCCGGTTGTAGGCGCCGGTCGCGTTGGGCGGCATGCACACGACGATCTGCTCGACCCCGGCCACCTGGGCGGGGCAGACGGTCATGAGGAGCGTGGACGGGTACGCTGCGGCGCCGCCGGGGCAGTAGACGCCGATCCGCTTCAGTGCCCGGTAACGCACCTGGAGCTCGTGCTTGCCCGAAACGGGCATCACGGCGTCGCGCTGGAGCAGCCCGGACTGGAACTGGACGACGTTGTACCGCACCTGGCGGATGACTTCGAGGAAGTCGGAGCCGACGTTCGCGTGCGCCTCGGCGAGTTCGGCCGGCTTCACCCGGAGCTGGTCCGGCTTCAGCTTCACGCCGTCGAACAGCTCGGTGTAGTTGAGGGCGGCGGAGAGCCCCTTGTCGCGCACGTCGGTGCAGATCCGCTCGACCGCCCGGGCCGGGGGGAGCGCCTCGCCGAAAACGGCCTGTGTCTTCTTCTTGCTCGCGGCCGATGAGATGTCGGCGTCGGTGCGGAACTGGTCGCGAAGTTTGATGATTTGGGCCGCGGCGTTGCTGGCTGTCAGGTCAATCCGCCGCAGCTTGAGAGCGGGCATCTGGTAACCTCGGAGGTGACGCAAGATGGGCGCCACCACCCTGTTGGGACTTCACGGCGCTCACCCACCCGCGCGAGCCGCACGTCGGGCAAATCTTGCCATCGTTATACGGGTTCGCACCTCGCGTTGCAAGGAAACAACCCTTGAGGGGGCCGAACCTCCGCTGCAAATTATTCCGACAGTATGGGTTGTAGCGGCTGCTTCAACTCCGCTCCTGGATAATGTTAATTAGACGGTTGTCATGGTGATTATTCTGGGCTGCTTTGACGTATGTGTTACACGCCGGGGCGCTGTTAGGGGGGAGTTGCAAGGGTATCCAGGGGGATCATACCAAATCGTGTTGACGAGGTCCCCGGGTGGCGCGGCGCGGGACCGGGACTCGCACCCGGGGGAATCTTGCGGAATCGCGACCCGAAACCGGTGTTGCCGCTGCTGCCGAACCCTCCTCCCTTCAGGTTAGTTATGAGGGCTGGGGGCTCTCCCTCCGACGGTGGCCGGGGGAGCCGGTTGGGGCGGGCCGCTCGTTAACCGGGAGCGGCCCCGGCGTGGCACGCAGGTTGCGTGGGAGGGTGCAGTAGACCGGTTCGGGCGCCTGGGTTTGTGCGCCCCCAACACCGCGCACCTCCGGAGAATGTTCATGAGTTCCGCCGTCCCAAGTTACCCACCCGGAACCGTTCCTGTCGCCCCGCCGGTGGTGACCGAGTCCGCCCCCCCGACCGTTGCGGACTCCGAGATCCGCATTTATGGCCACAGCGATCTCTTTTACTGGTGGCCCGTTTGGGTGGTGTGCTTCCTGATGGCGGGACTGACGTTTCTTGATGGCCACGTGATGGCCGTGGTTCCGCAGGGCACCAAAGTTGAGAACGTGGCGGCCCCACCCGGAAGTGGGAAAACCCAGGAGGCGCTCGTGGTGCCCCCCGGCCAAACGGTCCCACCCGCAACCTCGTCCAGTAGCGACACGGCCCCGAAACTCCGTGTGGCGTCCAGTAACACCTTCGGCGTGGTATTCACGGGGGTGCTGCTGCTCGTGATCACCATCACGAATCTGACGCTGCGCGGGCTGTCGTCGGTGATTGCAATTGCGGTTATTGTGATCCTCGGCCTGACGATTTCGTTGATGGGCTGGTGGGACCAGATCCTCATCTGGCTGGGCGGTGTCGATATCCGCATGAACGCGGGCGGCTACCTGGCGATCGGCATCCCGATCTGCGTCCTGTGGCTGTTCGCGACGTTCATCTATGACCACTACTCGTACCTGGTTGTCACCCGCGGTCAGGTGCGCCTGCGGCGCGAGGTCGGCGACGGCGAGATAGCAGTGGACGCCTCCGGACTCCTTCTGGAGAAGAAGCGCGACGACCTGTTCCGGCACTGGCTCTTGGGGTTGGGGAGCGGCGACCTGCACGTGAAGACCGGCGGCCCGGCGAATCTCGACTTTAACCTCCATAACGTGCTGTTCATCGGTTGGAAATTGGACCGAATTCAGGATCTCATTCGCGAGAAGGAGACCGCGGCCCAGGCACCGGGAAGGTGACCCTCGGGCTCATAAGATCGGGCAAACTCTTACCGAGGGCGGCGCGTGAGTGAGGACAACGGGTTCTCGCCCGCACCGCCCTCGTCGAACTGGCATGTCTCGGATATTGGTTCTGATCGGTTCAGCGACTACAATTCTTACTAACCGGCTCGGAATCAGCATAATGTTACCCGGGAATCGGGTTGGACCCGATTTGCACACACCAAAGGGCCGACGATTCCTGTCGGCCAACTGCACCGCTCGGAACGGTTTCCGCCGTCGGATCGAGAACGACCAGGGCCCCGGCGGCGAAAACGCCTCTGATGACCGGTTGTCAGTCGAACTGCACCCCGTGCAGGAATGAAATCGCCCGCAGACCGCAGACGGAAGGCCCGTCCGCGCTCCTCCCCGCGACACGCGGGTGGGGATCGGTTGCCGTGAGTCGCCCTCTTTCCAGGACCGATGCGCGGCGCTGACGCGCGCACCTGCCTCGCCGCTTGCCGCGTAACGCCGGCACCTTATACGCACCCGCGCCAGTTCGACTCCGAGAGGTTCTGCATGGGACTGGTCAAACTCGCTCTGAGCAACATCTACGGCGTGGTCGTGTTCGCGCTGGTCATCATGGTGCTGGGGTCCGTGGCGATCGTCTCGATCCCGGTGGACATCCTCCCGGCGTTCAAGGTGCCCGCCGTCCAGGTGCTCACGTTCTACAACGGGATGCCCACGCGCTCCGTCGAGCGCACCCTCACCGACCGCGTCGAGCGGTGGGTGAACCAGTCGCCGGGGGCGGCCAACGTCGAATCGCGGTCGGTCACCGGGGTGAGTGTCGTTCGGGTGTACTTCCGCGAGGACGTGGACCCGAACACCGCGATCACCATGAGCAGCTCGCTCACCGACGCGGCCCGCCCGTACCTGCCCACCAACACGCTCCCGCCCGTCGTGCTGCCGTTCGACCCGACCGGCACCCTGCCGCTCGGCATCCTCACCGTCAGCAACCCCGGGATGGCCGAACAGGAGGTGAAGGACCTCGCCCGCGTGCAGGTCCGGAACCGCCTCGGCGCGGTGCCCGGCGTGGTCGCCCCGGTGGTCGTGGGCGGCAAGGACCGGCGGGTGATGATCTACTTGCGGCCGAAGGACCTGGAGGCGCGGAAGCTCTCGGCGGTGGACGTGGTCGCCGCGCTCGACCGCGGGAACATGATGGTGTCGCCCGGCACCGCGTACTTCGGTGACAACCAGGTGGCGCTCGACACGAACATGATGGTCCGCACGGTCGAAGACTTTAACGACATGCCGATCACGTTCGAGCCGGGCCGGCGGGTGCTGCTGCGGGACGTCGGGTACGCGGTCGATGACGCCGTGATCCAGAAGTCGCGGGTCCGGGTGAACGGGCGCCAGCAGGTGTTCGTGCCGATCTACCGGCAGGCCGGGACCAGCAGCCTCGCGGTCGCCGACGGGGTGAAGGAGGCGATCCCGCAGATGGAATCGGAGCTCCCCGAGGGGAGCAAGCTGGAGTACGTCATCGACCAGTCGGAGTACGTGCGCAAGGCGATCGAGAGCCTGGTCCACGAGGGCGTGATCGGGGCCGTGCTCGTCTCGATCATGATCCTCATCTTCCTCGGCAACTGGAAGATGACGCTGATCGCGTCGATGTCGCTGCCGCTGGCGATCATGGGCGCGATCATCGGGCTGCAGACGACCGGGCAGACGATCAACGTGATGACCCTCGGCGGGCTGTTCCTCGCGATCGGCCCGCTGGTGGACAACGCGATCGTGGTGCTGGAGAACACGCACCGGCACCTGGGCCTGGGGAAGGCCCCCGCGGTGGCCGCGGCCGACGCCACGACCGAGCTGACCATGCCCGTGATCGTCGCCACACTCGCGCTCATCATCGTGCTGTGCCCGGTGGCGCTGACGCCCGGGGTCAGCGGGTTCCTGTTCAAGCCGCTCACGATGGCGGTCGCGTTCGCGATGCTCGCGTCGTTCGTCCTCTCCTGGACGTTCGTCCCCGCGCTGTGCTCGAAGTGGTTGAAGGGCCACGGCCACACGCCCGGCCACCACAACCCCGCACCCGCCGCCGACGGGCACCCGGCGCCGGCCGAGCGCGCCCCGGGGCTGTTCACCCGCATCTACGGGCGCATCAGCGCGGTCATCGACTTCTTCGGCCACCAGTACGCCGCGCTGCTCGCGGTCGCGCTGCGGCACCGGTTCCTGGTGCTGGGCGGGATCGCGCTCGTGTTCCTGCTGTCGCTGGTGAGCGCCAGGTTCATCGGCCAGGAGTTCTTCCCGGCCGTGGACGCCGGGCAGATCAGCATCCAGGTGCGCGGCCCGTCGAACATGCGGCTGGACGCGACCGAGCGCCGCATCATCGACGTCGAGGCCGCCATCGCGGAGGTGATCCCGCCGCACGAGCTGCAGATGACCGTCTCCGAGATCGGGCTCAACAACGACTGGTCCGCGGCGTACTCCCAGAACGCCGGCCAGCAGGACGCGGTCATCCGGTTGCAACTGGCCCCGGAGCGGTCGCACTCGTCGCAGGAGTACGCGGTCCTGCTCCGCAAGAAGCTCGCGGCCGATCCGCGGTTCGCGGACCTGGAGATCAGCTTCGACACCGGCGGCATGGTGTCCGCGGCGCTCAACTTCGGGGCCTCGTCGCCGATCGACATCCAGGTCACCGGCGGCACCCCGGAGCAGAAGTTCGAGGCCGCCGCCCAGATCAAGAACCGGATCGCCGACGTGAAGGGCGCGGCCGACGTGCGCATCCTCCAGCGGAACGACTCGCCGTACCTGACGCTCGAAGTGAACCGCGAGAAGGCCCAGGCGGTCGGCCTCGCCGCCCGCGACGTGGTGATGCAGGTGGTCACCGCGATGAACTCGTCGATCGCGCTGACCCGCAACTTCTGGATCGACCCCAAGAGCGGGAACCAGTACTTCGTCGCGGTGCAGTACCCGGACAACCCGTACTTCAAGATCGAGGACCTCCAGAACGTGACCGCGACCGGCACCAACCAGAAGTCCCCGGTGCGGCTCAGCACGCTGGTCACGCTCCGCCCCTCGGTGCAGCCGGTCGAGTTCAACCACTCCGGGCTGAAGCGGATCGTGGACGTGCAGGTGAACACCGAGAACCGGGACATCGGGAGCGTCGCGGCCGACATCAGCGCGCGGCTCAACGGGCTGGAGCTGCCGAAGGGCATGAAGGCGGAGCTGCGCGGCGAGTACGCGCGGATGAAGGAGTCGTTCGACAGCCTGGCGATCGGGCTGGCGCTCGCGTCGGTGCTGGTCTACCTGTTGATGGTGCCGCTGATGCGGTCGTTCGTCATGCCCCTCATCATCATGGCGACCGTGCCCCTGGGGCTGATCGGGGTGCTCCTCACGCTGTGGGCCACGGGGACCACGCTGAACGTGCAGTCCGAGATGGGGGTGATCTTCCTCGTCGGCATCATCGTGTCGCAGGGGGTGCTGCTGATGGACTTCGCGAACCAGCTCCGGAAGCAGGGGCGGAACGTGCGCGAGGCGATCACCGAGTCCGCGGTGATCCGGTTCCGGCCGATCATCATGACCTTCCTCGCGACCTTCCTCGACCTGCTGCCGATGGCGATCGGGCTGGGGCGCGGGAGCGAGGCGCTGACGCCGCTGGCGCGGGCCGTCGTCGGGGGGCTCGTCTCCTCGACGGCCCTCACGCTGTTCGTGGTGCCGATCCTGTACACCCTGCTGATCCGCGACAAGCACCACCGGCCCGGGCAC
>DASWYH010000226.1:0-6913 GCA_036405095.1 Gemmata sp.
ACCCGCGCTCCGCCACCCGTGCGAACAACGCATCCAGAGCCGAAGCCGACAGCGCGTGTTCGATCGTGGCACGGGACATGACGCTTAATGGGCTCTCGTTCATGAATCGCTCGAACACGGCGCCAAGAATCATGAGCCCGCCCGTCCGTAGAGCACACTAATCGTTCCCTGGAAACACCTTACAATTACGGACGGCACCGTGAATGGCCTGATCTCACCCACTGAACCCGTGCTGTTGACGGTGGTACGGGCCGTCAAACAGTTGCGTGGATTTTGACGGCTCGAACCGGCCGTCTCCCGCAACGGTCTTCACGCGCGCCAGCAGCGCGTCGGTTTCGGCCTTTTCCATCGGTTTGAAGTTGCGCGCGATTTCGACATCCTGCATCAGCACCTTCATCGAATCGACGCCCACCACCAGCGACGCGATTTCCTGGGAGAGCGAGAACCGGATGCACTCGTCGGCGGTCGCGACCCCGCCGCCGGGGATCTGCCCACCGTTTTCGAGGTTCCCGCCGCCGAGCGATTTCATACCGATGGCGGCCACGTTCCGCTTCTTGAGTTCCGGAATCACTTCGTGGATGCTGCTCCGGTAGAAGTAGTCGCACACGTTCACCGGGAGCTGGCACGTGTCCCAGTTGTTGTGCGTCCCGAGCATCTTCAGGAAGATGTGAGGCGCCTTGTGCCCGGTGAAGCCGATGAACCGCACCTTGCCCGCCTTCTGGGCTTCGAGGGCGAACGCCAGCGCGCCGCGCTCGACGATCCATTCCGGGTCGTTGTCGTAGTTGATCTCGTGGAACTGCCAGAGGTCGATCACATCCGTTTTGAGCCGGCGGAGGCTGTCTTCGAGATGCTGCCGGGAGTGCTCGGCGTCGCGCCCGCAGTTCTTGGTCATGAGGAACACCTTCTGGCGCCGCCCGCCGGTCGCGAGCGCCTTCCCCATGATCTCTTCGGACCGGCCTTCGTGGTAGTCCCAGGCGTTATCGAAGAACGTGACCCCTTCGTCGACGGCGGCGTGCATGATGCGTTCGGCTTCGGCGTCACCGATGGCCGGCTGCCCGATGTGCCACCCGCCGAGGCAGATGATGGACACGTTGGCGCCGGTCTTACCGAGCGGGCGTGTAGGAATTGACACGAGGAGGGCCTCCGAGAGCGCGTTTATGTCACCCCGGCACGATACCGCGCCCGTGCCGCGGGGCAACGGCGGAAATGCCGGTCGGGGCACAGGCGGTTACGCAACCGGGGCCGGCGGGTCCATGAAGTCGACCCACGCGCGAGCACTTCGGATCAGGCGCCGGCAGCTTTCGGGATCGGGCGCCGCGCCTGCGAACTTCGCAAGGTCGCACTGGTCGAGCAACTCGCGCAGTAATTGCGCGCGGTCCGGTGGCCATTCTTGAGCGCCGAGCGCCTGGGACAGTTCGCTCGTTGTGAGCTTGGGCGCGGGGACCGCGAACCGGCGCTCGATGAACCGGCGCAGAACGTCGGCGAGTCGCTCGGCGGCGTCCGCTCCTTTCAGGTGTTCAGCTTCCAACTCGGCGAGCGCCGCACGTGCCCACGCCCCAGGGTCGATCGGCTTGGGGCGCCGAGTGCGGCGCCACACCCCAACGACCAGCACCGCAAAGGCCAGAACGGCAGCAGCGAAAAGAGCAACCACAACCTCCCGCGTGTGCGCCGGGGGCTTGGGTGTGTCCGGTGGGTCTTCGATGCTCGTAACCGGGAGCGATTCCGGAAGCGGCGCCTCCTCCGCGCCGGTGCGCTCGACCGTCACTTCCACTGCGGGCGGGACCACCGTTTTCCCGTGAACCATGATCGGCGCGAACGCAACCCGGAGCGGCTTGCCCGGTGCGTGTGGGTCCAGCCGGAACGTCTGCTGCCACCGCTCACGCCCGTCCGACAACGGGGCAACTGCGCCATCCCCCTTGGGGCGGATGCGCCAGTTCCGATCTGCTTCATCGGTCAGCAACTGCTTCGGCAAACCCACGGCCTCGCGCATCGGGGCCGGGCCTTCGACCGAGAGCGTTAGTTGCACCGAATCCCACAACCAAATCTTGTTCCGATCGAGCGTAACGGAAGCGGTGCTCACCGGTGGTTGCGCGTTCGCACTCGTGCAACACAGGACGAGCAGAAGCGCGAGGTAGTCCCGGGAGGTCATCCGTGCCTCCGGCGGCGGTCCCGTTTGCGGAAGAAGTTCAGCAGCGCGTCGAAGTGGTCGCCGTCTGTTCCGGCTTCGATGAGGTCCGCCTGGCACCCGCGGGCGAGCTTGGCGAGGGCCTCGTCGCGGGCCTTTGCGGTCGCGGCAAAGGTCTCGCGGACGCGCGAATCGCTGGTGTTCACGAGCCGTTGTTTCCCGCTCTCGGCGTCCTGCAACCGCACCAAGCCCACCGCCGGCCAAGTGCGCTCGCGCGGATCGCTGGTGCGCACCGCGATCAGGTCGTGTTTGTGTGCCGCGCGCCGGAACGCCCCTTCAAACCCAGCGCCCGCGAAATCGCTCATGAAGAACACGATGGCCCGCCGGCGCTGGACCTTGTTCAAGTAGTCCAGCGCACCCGCGAGGTCGGTTCCGGGGTGCTTCGACTCGAACGCGAGGATGTCGCGCAGGAGCCGCAGCACGTGGCGCGGCCCCTTGTTCGGCGGCACGTACCGCTCAACGGTAGAGGAGAACGCGAGCAGCCCGACGCGGTCGTTGTTGCTCACCGCGCACAGCGCCAGCAGCGCCGCGAGTTCCGCCGCCGCCGCCCGCTTCGTGAGCAGGCGCGTACCGAACCCCTGGCTCGCGGACACGTCCACGGCGAGGATCATGGTGAGCTCGCGCTCCTCCACGAAGCGCTTGATGAACGGGTGCCCGACCCGAGCGGTGACGTTCCAGTCGATGGTGCGCACGTCGTCGCCGGGCTGGTACTCGCGCACCTCTTCGAACGACAACCCGGCTCCCTTGAACGCGGAGTGGTACTCGCCCCCGAGCAGCGTTTGCACGAGCCGCCGGGCGCGCAAATGGAGCCGGCGGACCTGGCGCAGCACATCGGCGGGAAGCATGATCGGGGACTCCGCGCACGGGGGCAGTCATTCTAGAAAGCGCCCGGCCTTATGCGGTGTAGAACGCGATCACCGCGCGGACCGCCTTGCGCCACGCGGTCAGCTTGGCCTCGCGCTCCGCGACGGGCAACTTCGGCTCGAACTGGGTCGCGGCGGCCACCCGTGCGGCCAGGGCCGGTTCATCGGTCAGCCCGGCCCCAACGGCGGCGAGGAACGCGGCCCCGAGTGCGGTCGATTCGCTCTGTGCGGCGCGCGCGACCGGGTGCCCGAGGGCGTCCGCCTGGAACTGCAAGAACCAGTCGTTGTTCGCCATGCCGCCGTCCACGCGGAGCGGGTCGCCAGCGGCCCCCGAATGCAGTGCCCCCGGGGACGAGTGGCCGCCGTCCACGTCCTCCCGGGCCGCGTCGATCAGGTCCGCGACCTGGAACGCGACCCCCTCCAGCGCCGCGCGCCCCAGGTCGGCCGCCGTGGTGGCGCGCGTCAACCCGAAGATCACGCCCCGCGCTTCGGGCACCCAGTGCGGAGCGCCCAGGCCCACGAGCCCCGGGACGAAGAGCACCGGCTCCGCGGGGTCGGACTGTTTCGCGAGTCGTTCGACCTCGGCAGACGACTTGAAGAGGTGCAACCCGTCGCGGAGCCACTGCACCGCCGCGCCCGCGATGAACACCGCGCCTTCGAGTGCGTACTTCGGGCGCGGGTCGGTCATCGCGGCGACCGTGGTGAGCAGTTGACTCCTCGACGGGATCGCGGTGTCGCCCGTGTGGAGCAGGAAGAACGCGCCGGTGCCGTAGGTGCACTTCCCCGCGCCCGGGCCGAAGCACCCTTGCCCGAACAGGGCGGCCTGCTGATCGCCCGCGACGCCGCGAATCGGCACCCCGTCGGGCAAGAAATCCGCGCCCTTTGTCGTTCCGTACCCCGCGACGCTCGGGCGCACCTCCGGGAGAGCGGCGCGCGGCACGCCGAAGTACTGCAACAGCTCGTCGTCCCATTGCAGGGTGTGGATGTTGAACAGCAGCGTGCGGCTCGCGTTGGTGGCATCGGTGACGTGTCCCGCGCCCCCGGTGAGCCGCCAGATGAGGAACGTATCGACGGTGCCGCACGCCAGCTCGCCGCGCGCGGCCCGCTGTGCGAGTTCCGGCTCGCGCGCGAACAGCCAGTGGAGTTTCGTGCCCGAGAAGTACGGATCGAGGACGAGGCCGGTCTTGGCGGAGAGTGCGGGCTGGTCGGCGGCGTGTGTGCGGCAAAAGTCGGTAGTCCGGCGGTCCTGCCACACGATCGCACGATGAACGGGTCGGCCGGTCACCTTGTCCCACACGACGACCGTTTCGCGCTGGTTGGTGATGCCGATCGCGGCAACGGCCTTCGGCTCGCGGCCCGACCTCGCGAGCGCCTCGCGCACGGTGCGGGCGACCGAATACCAGATGTCTTCCGGTTCGTGCTCGACCCACCCGTCGTGTGGGTAGTGCTGCTCAATTTCCTGCTGTGCGGACCCCAGAACGGCGAACGTGTGTGCATCGTACACGACGGCCCGCGAGCTGGTGGTTCCCTGGTCGATGCTGAGGACGACAGGAGGGGACACGTCGCGAACTCCGGCGGGAGATGTTCGATACCGCTCATCGTAGCAACCAACGGCCCTGAACAGCACCCGCCACCAAAGGACGGGTTACTTGCGACGGGAGATGCGCGCGAGCTACCAGATCACGCAGGTCATCGTCACGCTGTCGCCCGGTCCCGTTTGCAAGTGCCACGCAGGAGCGCGGGCCGGTTGTCGTTGCCACAGTCGCCAACGGACCCGCGCCCACCCGAGGGCCATACCTTCTATCAAACCGACAAACTGAAAGCCACGTGCGCCCTGAAGGTCTTCACACCTGAACTGTACATCCGCTTCAACTCATCAGATGACGACGAGGCTGATGCCATATTCCAAGAGTGAGAAGAGGCCGCAGCGTCTTACAAAGCTCATCTCCTCGCGCTGCGCGAGCGCGCCACTTCGCAGGTGCAAAAGCTCGCGGAACTGTGGCTCCACGATTGCCCGATTCTTGCGCGGACTCATCAAGTCGAGGCCGGCGCACAGGGTATCGATTTTGAGTTCCCGCATCCGTTCATGCCACCGCGTTGGTAGCGGTTGCCATCGTAACCGTTAAAAACGATGACACGGTGCGTTCGTTGATTTACCTCCTCAGAGGTAGCGTCCGCACGCGCCACGCGTCGGAGGGGTGGCGGCTCTCGAAAGAGCGCGAGCACTGGCTGTACGACGAGATCGGTTCTGCCGCGCAGGACCGTAAAGCACCGTTCGATGCCGGGAGGGGTTAGATGCACCGCATTCTGTTGAGTGCGGGTGTCGAGATCGAAATCCGGTTCATCACTCTCTTCATTCACGAATTCGCGCTGGCTGTAGCCGAGACGGCAATTTAGATCGCCTCGCGATGCCCCCGGTCACGTTTTCGCACGCTCAGGTCTGATATTGTTGTGCCATCATACCGCCGGGCAATCCGGCGGCTGCCTCTGCAGTCGTTCTGTATCAGCCGCGTTGGGGCAAGACGACAATTCAAGATTGACACATTAGGTTCTTGATTTTCTGGCCATCTAATCGGCCTCACGTAATGGTGCTCACGACGTGGGCACTCCAGCCGGAAATCCGATCACCCCCAAATCTTCATGTCAGCGCGGCCCCAACCCGTGAAAGACCGGCCCGGGTCGCTAGCTATAAGCGGTACATCTCATGTCGCGGCGGGAGCTATCAATGTCGATTCGCGCGTTCGCAGCACAGGAGCCGAAGGGCGCCCTGAGGCCTTTTGAGTACGATCCGGGGGCGCTCGGCGACGAACACGTCGAGATCGCGGTTTCGCACTGCGGGATCTGCCACTCCGACCTTTCGATGCTGGACAACGACTGGGGCATGAGCGCCTACCCGTTTGTGCCCGGCCACGAGGTCGTCGGGACGGTAACCGAGGTCGGCGCGCGGGTCTCGAGTGTGAAGCCCGGCGCTCGGGTCGGGTTGGGCTGGTACTCGCAGAGCTGCATGAAATGCCGGCAGTGCATGAGCGGCGATCACAACCTGTGCCCGACCGCCGAAGGAACCATTGTGGGGCGGCACGGCGGTTTCGCCAACAAGGTCCGCGCGCACTGGGCCTGGGCCACCCCGCTGCCCGCAGCGCTCGACCCGGCGAAGGCCGGGCCGCTCTTCTGTGGCGGCCTGACCGTGTTCAACCCGTTCGTGCAATTCGGCGTCCGGCCCACGCACCGGGTCGGCGTCGTGGGCATCGGGGGGTTGGGGCACCTGGCGCTCCAGTTCGCGAACAAGTGGGGGTGCGAGGTCACCGCGTTCTCCTCGTCCGCGGGCAAAACGGACGAGGCGAAGCGGCTCGGGGCGCACAACGTCGTCAACTCGCGCGACGACGCCGCCATGAAGAAGCTCGCCGGCTCGCTCGACCTGATCCTCGTGACCGTCAACGTGTCGCTCAACTGGCAAGCGTACCTGGCGGCCCTGGCGCCGAAGGGCACGCTGCACTTCGTCGGGGCCGTGCTCGAACCGGTCGCGGTACCCGCGATGGCGCTGATCATGGCTCAGAAGTCCCTCTCCGGTTCGCCGCTCGGGAGCCCCGTTACAACAGCGGACATGCTCACGTTCTGCGCGCGGCACAAGATCGAACCCGTGACCGAAACGTTCCCGCTCACAAAAGTCAACGAAGCCCTCGACCACCTCCGCGCCGGGAAGGCGCGATACCGCATCGTGCTGGAAAACGACCTGAAAGCGTGACCACACCGGGCCATTTCGTTGGCGGCACCGCTCAACGAAACGGCTCCAAACTGTCTGCCCCCAACCGGAGAGCCCGATGACACCTGTTGCGCCCGAAACCGTGCTGACCCAGCTCGGCTGGCG
>DASWYH010000227.1:0-5394 GCA_036405095.1 Gemmata sp.
CCATTTTGAGCGCGACGACGCGGTTCAGGCTCCGCTGCCGGGCGCGGTACACGACACCCATTCCGCCGCGCCCGACCTCTTCGAGCAACTCGAAGTCGCCGAACTCGCGCGGCAGCGCGGAACTCCCGGGCGGGTGGCGCTCGCCCGCCGCCGAAAGGGTGAGCGGTTCCGGGTCGAGCAGCGTGATCGTTTGCGTGCCGGGTTTCGGCGGCCGGGCCATGTGCGCGAGCTGCGCGACGGCCCACAACTC
Source organism: Gemmata sp. (assembly GCA_036405095.1). GTDB lineage: Bacteria > Planctomycetota > Planctomycetia > Gemmatales > Gemmataceae > Gemmata. Next base: position 251 of record DASWYH010000227.1, read on the forward strand.
GCGCAGCTCGTCGGCGAGTTCGGGGTGCGCGCGGGCCGCGGCGTCGATGTCCGCGGGGCGCCCGGCGCGCTGCTCGCCAGCGAGCCGGTCGATGAGTGACGCCAACTGCTCGTCGTGATCGGGAGTCATGGGTGCTGCCGGGACAAAAGCCGACGGCCACAAAGGGGCACAAAGGGCACAAAAACAAACCGAAGATCTTCGACAGGATGAACAGGGCACACCAGATTTCAGTTGAACCTTGCGCCGTCTGCCCGATTCTCCGGGCTTTCTTTTGTGCTCTTTGTGCCCCTTTGTGGCCGATCACTCTTCTTCTTCGAGCCGGGCCGCGTACTCCGCGAGCGCCGCGGCGGCGGCTTCGGCGAACTCGGCCGCGTCGTCGATATCGAACCGGATGAACCCGTAGGGCTCGCGCGGGTCGATGCGCACCGCGAGGTCGATCCACCGCCCGCCGAGCTGGTACGTGAGCCACCCGGCTTCGAGCGGTTCGTATCGTGCCCCGGGGATGCCCGCGATCACGGTCAGCTCCGGCCGCTCGGGCGACACCAACACGGCCGCCTCGCGCACGGCCTCTTTGAGCGGCGGGTACACCTCATCGGGCGGGGCGGAAAGCTCCCAGTCGCGCCCGTCCACGCGGTAGTAGAGCAACCCGCCCTCTTCGCCGAACCGCACTTCGAGCTGCGTCGCCTTGTCGCGGATCGCGTTCAAAATGATGACATGCAGGAACCGCCGCACGTCGGATTCGGCGAGGAGCTGGTCAACGGATTCGTAAGCGAGCACGGGGCCACCATTCAGCGGGGTTGGTGCGAAACAAGGGCGCGCAGGCGCATTTCGAGGTCGGCGAAGTCGGCCGCCCGCATCATGTGCTGCTCGATGCGGAGCTTGTCCTTACTCAACTCGTGAACGATCTCCAGCGCCCGCCGGCCCGGTGTCCCCACCACTTCGATCGACCGGACGGCGACGAGCGGCACCTCCCCGGGGTGCGGCGGTTCCTGGGAGAGCGGTTCGCCGTGTTCGTCCTGGGGCGGTTCGCCGCGCGCCTCTGCGGGGAGCACGAGCGCGGCCGCGGTGAGTTTGAGTACGGGCGGGCGGAACGTGTCGCGCACGCCCCCAACAAGCGACAGAACGGACAGCGCCAGTGTGGGAACCCCGAAGACGCCGAGCACCATCATCGCGATCCCGGTGGGCAGGTCGCCGGTGCGCACGCGGTCGTAGCCCGCCGGCAGGAGCGAAACGCCGATGGTCCCGACCAGCCCGAAGAACAGCACCGAGCACCCGACCATGTGCCACCCGGCCCAGTACGGGTAGGCGCGCGCTGCTGCAACTTCAGACGCCATCGGGCGGCTCCTGACCGTCCGGCACCAGCACCGTGCGCAACCGGCGCAGCGCCCGCAGGTAGCGCATCGACGCGGCGGCTTCGGTCAACTGGAGCGCGTGGGCGACTTCTTGGTTGGACAGCGCTTCGTGGTGCCGCATCAGAACGATCTCGCGATCGTCTTCGGAAAGCTGATCGATTGCGGTCGAGAGCCGGCGCTGGAGTTCCAGCCGGATGGCTTCGGACGTGGGCGTGCGCTCGGTGTCGATGAGCTGCGCTACCAGCGACACGCTCGATTCGTCGGCCCACGCGGGGCGCGCGATCGGCTGCTCGCGGTCCACGCTCCGGCGCTGCGCGAGTCGGTGCCGGCGGTGGGTGTCGATGATGCGGTCCTGGGCGAGGTGCCGGAGCCACAAGTGGAACGGCATGTCCGGTTTCTTCAGGTATTCCGTGAGCCGCTGGTTGGCTTCGATGAGCACGTCTTGAACGATGTCGGAGGCGTCCACGCGGCGCGCGACGGCGGGGTCGAGCCGCAGGCCGACCACCTTGCGCAGGGGCTCACGGAACTCGGCGAGGAGCTGGTCAACGGCCCCCGGCGCGCCGCCGCGCGCGGCGTCGAGGAGGCGGTCGGTTTCGTCGCGGTTGGGCCACATGCCGACATTTTACGAACAACTTGATGCACGAAGCTCGTGCAATCCGGGAACGGAAGCGAAACCGAGCCCGGCGGCGCAACTTCGTGGCCTTCGGCGGCTGTTCCGACGCGGGGTGTTCGCCCCTCCCGTCTTTCTTCTCATAGACCGTTGCCGAGCACAATTACCGGCCCCAACCGCTCGTAAACGCGGGCATCGCGCGCGGCCGCGTTCGCAAACCACAACCGGCTTCTCCGCTTCCTTCACCTCGTTCACTCCGGGGACCGGCTTCGGGGGCGAACTCCGCCGCGTGTGTGCTGTGGCCGCGAAAAAAAAGACGATGGCCAGACCAAATCGAGCCAATCCATTCTCGCGTGATGGCACCAGACGCCCTCACCGTTTTCGCGTGTGATACCCGCGCCCCCGCCTATCAGGTGCCTACTCGGGTTTCTGCTTGGCAAGGAACGCTTTGGCCTTTGCGTGTGCGGCGGTGCGGGCCTTTTCGTCTGCGAAGCCGAACGCTTCGGCCTCATAGTTGGCGACCACAGGGCGCCCGTTCTCGCGGAGGAACCTGCCCTTCGTGTACGGGAACCCGTACTCGAACGGGTCCTGGCCGCACAGCAGCAGCGCCAGCGCCAGCGCGTTATCATCGGCCCGCAACCGGCGCGAGCGGGGGCCGGGCGGGTTCGCACTCGGCGGCGGGGGCAGGACCACTTCCGTCTGGTCGTCGTAGAGTTTGGCGAACAGCGGGAGGTCGCGGGCCGCTCCGAACTGCGCGAGCGCGCGGAGGGCGCTGCACCGCTCGCCCGCGCTGCGCGTCTCATCGGCGGCGATGGTGCGTGCGGCCGGGAGCACGTCCGCGGCCCGGGCGACGAGCGCCAGTTGGAAGCTGTTGAACAGCACCGATTCGTCCGCGCGGCGTGGGAGCCACGCGGCCAGGAGTTTCCAGAACACGCGGTCGCTGCCGGCCGGGAGGGTGGCGGTGGCGTCGTACCGTTTCTCGGTTCCCGGCGCGATCTCCTTTCCGAGGAGCCCGAGCGACATCCCCCGCGCGTAGTGGAGCCGGCCCTCCCCTTGGGAGAACGAGCGGGCGCCGGCCGCGTCCTTCGGCTTGGCAGTTTCGGTGCCCGGGTAGCCGCCCAGGAGCAGAAGGAACGCGGCCTCTTCCGCGGTGTCGCCGGGCCAGATGGGGATGAAGAAGAACACCGCCATGTTGCTCCAGAAGCGCCGGCCGACGTCAAGGATCGCTTCGCGGTACTGGCGCGCGGCGGCCTCCGGACCGCCTTCCGCGGCGTCGAGCCGGGCGACCCATTCGGCCCTCTTGAGAACCCGGGCGAACAGTTCGCGGCTCGCGGGGGTATCACCGGCGATGCCCTTGTAGCGCGCCCAGATCGGGTGCTCGGGTTGCTTCTCGGCCTTCGGGTCGAAGCCCTTCGCCAGCGCGGCGAGCGCGTCCTTTCGGACCCCGGCCAGAACCGCCGCGCACCGGGTGCGCACCTCGGCGTTATCGGACCGCAACCCGGCTCTCAGCGCGGGCTCGGCCTTCACCCCGAGCGCACGTAGCTCCTTCTGGGCGGCCTCGCGCTCGGCGAAGTCCGCGCTCCCGAGTTGCTCCACGAGCTTCACGCTGACCGGGTCCGGCTTCGGAGCGTCCTTCTTGGGCTCGGCTTTCGGCGGCGTGCCGAGGAGCGCTTTGGCCTTCTCGTGGGCCGTGCTGCGGGCCTTATCGGTCTCGAACCAGTGGATATCTTTGATCGGGGGCGGGTTGGTCGGGAGCCACCACACCTGCCAGTCCACGCGCACGAACCCGTACTTCTCGTAGTCCTGTCCGCGGAGCAACAGCGACATCGCGGCTGCCGCGTCCCGGACCTGGAGTTCGTACTTCTTCTGCTCCAGGTTCGGGTAACCGGAGTACGGCCGGTTGTCGGCCAGGTACGGGGCCAGGAGCGGCAGGTCGGCGGCGGTCCCGTAGTTGCCGAGAGCGACGAGCGCGAACCCTTTCGCCGGGGCCGCGAGTTTGGCGTCGGCGGCCAGCCGGCGGGCCGTCGGGAGCACTTCCGAAATCCCGGCGAACAGGGCCGTTTCCAGCGCGTCCCGGACGGTCACCGGGTCGCGCCGGTGCTCGATCCAGGCGGCGAACAGCTTACGAATCGGCTCCTTGAGCGGCCCGACGGTGCCGTCCGCGAAGCTGGCTCGGAGCGCCCACGAGGCCGACGGGTCCTTGGCCCCGGCCGGGAGCGGGCGCGTGCCCAGGAACAGCACCGCAACCGCGTCCCCGAGGGGCACGTCCTTTCGAGAGGCAACGGCAATGGGGTCCATCCGGCCCTGACCGGGCACCGGCGCGGCGCGGCCGACGAACTGGTTGAATGATTTCAGCCCGGCCCCGGCGACCCGTTCGACCTCCGCGGCGTACACCTCCGCGGCCTTGTCGGGATCGGCTTCGGCCTTCTCGATAGTGGCCGCGCGGCGCTCGTCGGCCATCATCTCGACGAACAGCTTTCGGCTGGCCTCCGTGTTCCCGACCAGCTCTTTGAACCGCTTCCAGGCCGGGCTAGTCGGTTCCGCCTTGCCGGAAATGAAGGCCCGCCGGGCGTCGTCTCGGACCTGCTTCAGCACCTCCGCCGCGCGGGCGCGCACCTCGGGGTCGGTGGACCTCAGCCCGGCTCTCAGAGCGGGTTCGGCTTTTGACCCGATCGCACGCAGCTCCCTCTGCGCGGCTTCGCGCGCGGCGAAGTCCGCGCTCCCGAGTTGCTCCACGAGTTTCGCGGTCCGGTCCTCGACCCGGCGCGGGGCGGGCGCGGTCTTCTCGTCGGCGGGTGCCGTGCCCGAACCGGTCATCGCCAGCCCGCCGCACACGAGCGCGAGGCACACCACCCCGGCAATCGCGCTGGTTTTGAGCTGCTCGAATAGCATCGCCTTGACGACCGTGGCAGCCGCGGCGCTGGCCACGTTCCCCGCCGCGCCCCGAACGGCGGCGGTCGTGGTGCGCACCAGCGCCGCAGACACCGTGGTCGGCGCGAGTGCCGCGGCGAGGGCCACCGACGGGGCAACGCCCCGCGCGGACAGGCGCACCGCGAGCTTCCGCTTCGCCCCGGCGAGCCGGCTGGAAAGCGTCCCCTCGGGGACGCCGAGTTCCGCTGCCGCCTCCCGTCGCGACAGGCCCCGCAGTTCGCACAGGACGATGGCTTCGCGGTAAAGTTCGG
>DASWYH010000228.1:0-6613 GCA_036405095.1 Gemmata sp.
GGAGGGGAGAGGGGCGTCAAGTGTGGCTACTCCTTCGGGAACTTGAAGCGCCACACCTCCGGCGATCGGACGCCGGGGCGGACCTCTCCGCTCGAAACCACCCATGCGTCGCGCCACCGCACGCACGGTGCGGTCACTCGGGGCGCGGTGAGTTCGCCCACTTCGACCCATGCGCCGGTTTTCCCGTCGAAGCGCAGCACCTTCTTGCTGAACCCCGTGTGGCGCGTGGGCGCGGCGGCGAGTTGTGAACCGTCGTCGCCGCCGAGGAGGTAAAACCCGGCCGCATCAGCCGGCGCGGGAGACGGAGCGGCGACAACGGCCCGCGGCAACTCCGGCCCGCGGCCCCAACCCTTGGTCGGGTCGTGGAACGTGGCACCCTTGAGATATCGGCGGATCGGCTTGCCGTCTTTGTCGGGGAGCAACTCGGCCCCGCCCACGAGCCAGAATTTGCCGCCGAAGGCCGCGCCCACCGCGAGCACGCGCCCCGGGGCGGGCGTCGGCTTCTCTTCGTGCCACTCCGATTTTGCGGCCGACAGGTCGAGCGTGAAGACGGTTCGGAGTGCTTCCGTGGAATCCGGCTTCTCGGTCCCGCCGGCAACGTACAACGTGTCGCCGACGAGCGCGCCACATGCGTTCGCCACTCGCTTCGGGAGCGGAGGGAGCTTCGTTGTGGTGAGCTTTCCTCCACTCCATTCGAGTGCGAAACAGTCCGCGAAATGCTGCTCGGCGTCGCTGCCGCCGGCGCACACCACCCGATCGCGATAGGTGACCGAAACTCCGTACCCGAGCGCGCGGGGGAGCTTCCCAACCCGCTTCCATTCGCCGCCGGGCTTCTCCAGCACGAACACGTTGTCGTGCCACACCTTCGCGCCGCCCTCCCAGGGCTTTTTGCCGGGAAAGTTCGCCCCGCCCGCAACCACGAGGGCGCCGTTGCTGGTTCCCGCGAAGGCACCCGCAAACCCCTCTTTATCGGGGAGCGAGGGCAACCGCTTTCCGTCGGCCAGCAGCGGAACGGGGGCCGCACCCATTCCGAAGAGAACCAAGATTGTGCGGTTCATCGGGAGCCCTCGCGAATTTCTATGAATCCTTTTCGCCCGGCGCGCGTCAAAGCAATACCGGGTTGATTTCGTGCCGTGTTGGTGGAACAATTCAAGAGAGTCAAGGCTCAGGACCGAGAACTTAATGGTGCGGGCGCTGGTTCATGTCGGGTTGGCGGTGGCACTCGTGCTGTCCCCAACCCTCTGTTGCTGCAAAGCGTGGCGGCTCGCGCCGGCCCCGGTACACTCACACCGTTCGACGTTACTCTCTACTCAACCGGTCCCGACTTCAAGCGAATCGTGCTGCCTCAAGGCGAAACCGACCTGCTGCGAATCGCACGATCACCCCTCGAAACCGTCCGAGAAGTCTGAACCGGTTCGCTCGTCCGATTGTGCTTGTTGTGCGGAACGGCCCGATGCCGCGCCGCCCGAAAACACAGTCACGGAGTCGAACCCGCAACCGACCGGCGAACTGCTTTCGCTCGCGCTCGGTGGGCTCCTCGGTCACTTCGGACACGCCCGTTCCGCTTGGGTGGAAAACCTGCCCGACGGGATCGGTGTTGACGCCCGGTACTCCGCACTGTTCGAGCGCCACGTTCTGCGCTGTTAAACCTCACTTTGTTGTCGATTCACGCCCCTGAATGGGGTACGCTGTCACGCAAAGTGCCGTGGGTGCTCCCGCGCACGAACTTCGCTCGAATTTGATTTAACCATTACACGGAGAACTGGGTCATGAAACTGTTCGCGATCATCACCGCGGGTCTGATGGCCGCCGCTGGCGGGGTCTACTACTACTCGGCCACCCCTTGCTCCAAGGTTGAGAGCGGCAGCACCGTCGCCAAGACCGGTGGCTGTTGCTCAAAGAGCACGACGGCCACACCCGACTGCTGCGCGGCGCAGGAGGAGTGCTGCCTGATCCCGGACGCGTGCTGCTCGGTGGCCACCAGCGTCAGCGCGAAAACCGGTGCCAAGCGCACGTGCTGCGCGTCGCAGGAGGAGTGCTGCCTGATCCCGGACGCGTGCTGCGCCGTTGCCACACAAGTCAGCGCGAAGGTGGGAGCAAAAGCCGGGTGCTGCGCGGCTCAAGAAGAGTGCTGCATCATCAACGCGGCGTGCTGCACCGCGGCAAAGGTGAGCGCGGCCGGCAAGCCCATTGAGATCGAAGGTTGCTGCATGGAAGCGGACACGAGCGCGGCCCGCACCGTGACCGCCGCGGCGACCAGCATCGCCAAAGTGAAGTAAGCGATTGACTTCGCGCGAAGGCCCGGACGGAAACTTATCCGCCCGGGCCTTCGTTTTTTGGCTCCGCCGGGTCGGCCGCGACCGTGACCGGTTCGCTCGTGCGCTCGTACACGGCGCGCCACACCCCGCCGCCGGTCGCCAGCGCCTTGCGCTCGAAATTGGTTGCGAACCCGGCTTCGGTGCGCGGTGCCGCCCGCTGCTCCTCTTCGGGTCGGAGGGCGAAACACCGCATCGCGCCCACAATCCCCGTCATTACGCCGAAATACTCTTCGACATCGGTTGCGATGAAGAGGCGCCCGCCGATCGCAATGGCGCGGGCCGCGTCCGCGGCGAACTCGGGGGTGAACACGCGCCGCTTCTTGTGGCGGGCCTTCCACCAGGGGTCCGGGAAGTACACATGGACCGCAGCGACGCTCCCCGGCGAAACAAAATCCCGCAGCACGAGCTTCGCGTCGGCGCATGCCGTCTTCACGTTCGGCAGGTTGCGGATGGCGTACCGGGTGGCGGCGTAGAGTTGGTACTTGCGAACGATTTCGATGCCGAGAAAGTTCGTTCCGGTGCGGGACGTGGCCGCGTTGAGCAGGAACAGCCCCTTTCCGGTGCCGACCTCGATTTCCACCGGGTGCGCGTTGCCGAACAACTCGTCCCAGCGGATGCGGTCGCTCCCGACCCGCGCCGGGGGCAGCCCTTCGGCGGTCGATTTTAGCCCCTGCGACTGCGCGCCCCCGCCAATGGGCACCGCCCATACCCACGGGGCGAGTTCCTCGTTGGAAAGCCGCCGTGGCTTACGCACCGCGCAGGTCCTCCAAGCGGCCCAGCGGGACGCCCGTGATGAGCGCTTCGAAGGTGCGCTCCGCGCCGACGAAGCCCCGCACGTGGAACCGGGTCAGGCGCCGGTGAACTTTCACCCCCACGCCCACGAGGATCAGCCGCTCGCCGGGGCGCACCGTGCGCACGAATTTGGCTTCGTCGATGCCCGCCAACCCGAGCAGTACGCCGGGCTTGCCGATGATTTGCGTGGTGTAGTAGTACGAGCACAGTTGCGCGGCGGCTTCGCACATCAGGACGCCGGGGAGCAGCGGGAACCCGGGCATGTGGCCCCTGGTCCAGAAGTCGTTTTCGGTCGCGTCCTTGAACCCGACCACGACGTGCGCGGCGGTGTCGATGTGGACGATGCCGGTGAGCAGCTCGAACTCGTGCCGGTGCGGGTTGATGGCGCGGATCTCGTCGATCCCGGCGATGAGCCGCGAGAAGTCGAACGCGGACGGATCTATCGCCGGCACTTCGGCAGACATTGCAGGGGGCCTTCCAGCGTAAAACGGTTGGTTCGTGGTGCCGCCGGGGCGAATGGCGGACCGTATCACCTTACGAAATCAGCTCCAGCACTTGCGGCAGCTCGGTGATGAGCGCGTCCGGGCGGAGGGCCGGGTCTTTCAACTGCTCGCCGGTCGCGGACAGGCTGTTCTTGTCGCCCGCGAACAGGGCCGTTCGGAACCCGTGCTTCTTCGCCGGACCAATGTCGCGCGCCAGATTCGACCCGACGTGCAGCACCTGGGGCGGCGAAATGCCGCGCCCGGCGGCGAGCGCGACGGCCGCTTTGAACAGCGTGTCCGACGGCTTTCGCGCCTTCTGTTCGCCTGAAATGATGCGCATCTTGGCGGGAACGATCGCGTCTAGCTCGAGGTCCGGGTCTTGTTGCTGCAGGCACCGCTGGAGTTGCCCGGCGGTGAAGCACTGGCCGTCCCCGAGCAGCCCTTGCACAACGCCGCGTTCGGCGAGCAGTTTGAGCGCGTCGGCGGCGCCGGGGTACGGGCCGGCGCCCTGGATGCTCGCGTGGTAAAAGTACGCGATCTTCTTCACGTAATCGCTGAGCGAGCCGTAAGTCACTGCATCGAAGGTGTAATCCTTCTGCTGTAACTTTTTGACGATGTCGTCCCAGACCCGTTCGGCCTGCACCTCGGGGAACTTTTCCCCGCCCCCGCCGGTGAGACGGAGGGTGGTGAGCGCTTTGTTGAACAGCTCTCGCATGTACTCCGACGGGGCACCGGGTTTGCGACTCATCGACTGCCACATCTTGAACTCTTTTATGAGCTTCTCAAGTGCGGCCGTGTTAACGAAGTCCTCTGCATGCTCGAACAGAATTTCGCCCTGTGGAACGGCGACCAGGGTTCCGTATACGGTCCAGAATACGGCCTTGATGGGCATCTGCGGGAGCGACGGTTTTGCCTTCGGCGCGTCGATCTTCGGCGCCGCGGGCCAGGGCAGGTCCGGGCGGGAGTGGATCTTCTCGACGTATTGCTCAAGCGTGAGCGGCATGGCCCAGTTCCGGCGGCAAATGGCGAACTGCGGTCGGGTTGCGCGTCAACTCCGTAACGTAGCAGCCCGACCGGTCGGAAGCAAGTTGTCAGCCCCCGAAGATAGCGGCCCCACGCGGCCCGCGCCCCGCAAGGTTATCCGAGCCCGTTTAACAGCGCGAGGTGGTTGGACCCGAAGGCACACAGGTGAAACTTGCGCTGGTGGGCACTCACGATTTCGATCTCGATCCGGAGGTGTTCCTGGGGGAGGGCGGTTGCAACCTTATCGGCCCACTCGATGATGCACACGCCGGCATCCTGGAGGTACTCCGCCGCGCCGAGTTCGTTAAACTCGCGCGGGCCGCTGAGCCTGTAGGTGTCGAAGTGGTAAATCGGGAGCCGCGCCGGGTACTCCTGGATGAGCACGAACGTGGGGCTGTTCACCGCGGCCGGGTTCTTGACTCCCAGCCCTTCGGCGATGGCCCGCGTGAGGTGCGTTTTGCCCGCGCCGAGCGGACCCACCAGCGCGAGCACCGCGCCCGGGAAGAGCAGGGGACCGAGCTTCCGGCCGAACGCCTCGGTGGCGGAGAGGTCGGCAACGTTGAGCGTGAGGGTATGGGGCATAAGAGTCTTATCCACAACAGACCGGCGCAGTTTTACTCGGAGTGGAAGAGAGAAGGCGGTGCTTTCTGCCTTAACTCTGCGTTTGTCTGCGCCAATCTGTGCGTAAGTTTTGCCTTACTTCGCCTTCAACTTGCTTGCCTTGGCGGCCTTGAGCCGCAGGAAGGCGTGCATGAACTGGTCGAAGTCGCCGTCGAGAACGTCCATCACGTTCGGGATCTTGATGTCCATGCCCTCGCGCTCCTCACGCACGAGCGTTTGCGGTTGCAGGACGTAACTGCGGATCTGCGAGCCGAACGCGATTTCGCCCTTTGCGTCGTAGCTCTTCACCGCGTCGCCCATGCGCTTCTGCTCTTCGACCGCTTCGAGCCGGGCCTGGAGCATCTTGAGCGCTTCGGCCTTGTTCTTGTGCTGGCTCCGACCCATTCGGCACTCGGCCCGGATGCCCGACTTGTGGATGAGCCGCACCCCGGACTGCGTCTTGTTGACGTGCTGACCGCCCGGACCACCGGTGCTGAAGGTTTGCACTTCGTAATCGGTGTCCTTGATGACGATTTCGATGTCGTCGGGCAGGTCGGGCAGCACATCGACCGCCGCGAACGAGGTCTGGCGCGTGTCGCCGCCCCCGAACGGGCTGATGCGCACGAGCCGGTGAACGCCGATCTCGGATTGCATGTACCCGTAAGCGTAAGGCCCTTCGATCTTGAACGACACGCTCGCGACGCCGGCTTCGAGGTTCGGTTCGATGTCCTCGTCTTCGATCGAGAAGCCGTGGCGCTGAGCCCAGCGGGAGTAGGCCCGGAACAGCATTTCTGCGAAGTCGCAGGCGTCGGTGCCTCCGGCGCCGGGCTTGATCGTGACGAGCGCGGACCGGTGGTCGTGCCTCCCGCTCATCATGATCTGGAGTTCGAACGCTTCGTACTGCCCCTCGGCCTTTACCAGGGCGGGTTCTAACTCGGCCTCGAACGCGGCGTCCTCGGCGGCCAGTTCGGCCATCGCGGTAAGGTCGTTTGCGGCTTGCGTCAGCTCCTCGTAGGGCTTCAGCAGCGCGTTGAGAACTTTGATCTGACCGATGACGCCCTTTGCTTTGTCCGCGTTGCCCCAGAAGTCCGGTTCGGCCTGCTTCGCTTCGAGTTCCTCGCGCGCGGCGGTTTTGCCCCGGATGTCAAAGAGAGTCCCGTAGCTGGGTCAACCGGGTGCAAAGCTCATCGGTCCGGCGGCGCAGGTCCGGGTTCATCGCGAACGTCCTTCGGTAGAGCGCGTGCGGCCGGACGGCCGCACATCGAGTTAGACAGTAGCATAGCGAACGAGGTGCATCGCCAGAAGGCCAAGGGTAAGGGGAACAGTCGTGAGCAAGCTCGCAAACAAGGTCGCGGTGGTCACGGGCGGCGGGTCGGGGGTCGGCAAGGCGACCGCCGC
>DASWYH010000229.1:0-7502 GCA_036405095.1 Gemmata sp.
CGGTCCAAGTACCGAACGGCCCCCGTCGCGCCGGCCACCCAGGTCGCGAACACGGGCACCCGGCCCACGCGCACCGCGCCCACAGCCCCGAACGCGGGCACGCCGACCGGCACCGCCTTCAACACCGCGAGCACCGGGGACGCCGCGAAGAAGCAGACCGCGACCAAGCTCCTGACCGAGGGCCGCGCGCTCGCGGACCAGGGGAACTTCGCCGCGGCCAAGGCCAAGTTCACCGAAGCCGACCGGGTCGGCGCGAGCTTCACCGCGAAGGAGTACTCGCCCGGCTTCGCGCTGCAAGACCTGAACACCCGCGGCGCCGGCGCGATCGACAAGCACGTGCGCGACGCGCAGGCGTTCAGCGCCCAGAAGGACTACACCAAGGCGGACGCCTCGCTGAACAACGCGACCGCCATCGCGGCGACGCTCGGGCTGTTCCCGAAGCCGGTCGTGGAAGCGAAACAGGCCCTCTGGGTCGCGTCGAGCGGACAGTTCGGCATGGCCCCGCCGAGCGGGCTGGTCGCGGCCGGCGGGCCGGAGACCTTGGTCCCCGCTAGCCCGATCGGCAACACCGCCCCGGCCGTCCCGGCGGGCACCGCGACCGTGTACAGCGGTCCGAAATCGCCGGCGCCTTCGACCGGCACCGTGACCGGGCGCCAACTGCTCGACCAGGCCGCCTACGAGTACCAGCAGGGCCAGTTTGACACCGCCGAACAGCTCGCGATGAAGGCGCACAACCTCGGCGCACAGGAGGACGCGCGCAAGCTGCTCAACAGCATCAGCGCGGAGAAGTTGGCCCGCAAGCAGCGCGAGGCCGCCGCCACGATGGCGAACGCGCAGGCGTCCTTCAAGAACAAGGAGTACCGGCAGACGTTCAACGTGCTGGTGCTGGTGGACGGGAACCTGCTCACCGCCGACATGAAGGCGGCCCGTGAGCAGATGCTCACCACGTGCAAAGCCGAACTGGACAAAACGAACGGTTCCACGGGCGTCGCGGTGGCCAGCGGCATCCAGCCGCCGGACATGGGGCAGCCCGGGTCCGACCCGCTCCCGAGCGGGATGACGCCCGCGCCGGGCGGGATCAACCCGCCGGGCACCGCCCGCGTGGGCACCGACACCCCGGTGTCGCAGGCTGACGCCATCAAGAAGGTGCAGTTCCAGAAGTTCCGTAGCGACGGGCTGAAGGTCCAGTCCGACGCCGCCGCCGCGTTCGGGCGCGGCGAGACCGACCTTGCCATGCAGATGCTCATCGATTACTCGAACCGGGTCCGGGCCTCCGGCCTCGACACGTCGAGCATCGCGCTCTTGCTCCGGCCGGTTGACGCGCGCCTGGACACCTTCCGGCTGATGAAGGGCCAGACCGAAGCGCTCGCCCGGCAGAACAAGGAAAAGCGCGACGCGAAGGAGCTGCTCGCCAGCCGCGGCGTCGCGGAAGAGGAGCGCAAGAAGGAAGTGGCGCTGCTCGTCCGCCGGTACAACGAGCTGCTCAAGAAGAGCGACTACGAGGCCGCCGAGCGGGTCGCGCTCCAGGCCAAGCAGCTCGACGCCGACGACCCCGCCGTGTCCGCTCTGTACGAGGCCGCCAAGCTCGGGCGCCGCGTGAAGGAAGCCGAAAAGGCCAAGTCCAACCGCGAGGCGTTCGTCAAGTACGGGCTGGACGACGCGGAAAACCAGGGGCGGCTCGTCACCACCGAGAGCCCGGTGGCGATCGAACTGCGCTCGCTGCAGCGGGCCAACCTGCGCGGGTCCGGCAACGACCTGCACATCAAGACCCGCACCCCGGCGACCTACGACATCGAGCTGAAGCTGGACAAGCCGATCTCGGCCGAGTTCCGACAGACCCCGCTCGACCAGGCCGTCAAGAACCTGCAAACGCTCACCGGCGTCCCGCTGTGGCTCGACGTGACCTCGCTCCAAGCGGAGCAGATCAGCGAAGTGCAGCTCGTAAACTTCGATGTGGGCACGGCGATCGCGGCCCGCAACGTGCTCGCGTGCATCCTCGAACCGGCCGGTCTGAGCTACGTGATCGAGAACGACGTGGTGAAGATCACCACGACGCGGAAGGCCAAGGGCCGGCTGTACACCAAGGTGTTCTCGGTCGCCGACCTGGTCACCCCGGTGCCGAACTTCGCGCTGCCCGATTCCGCGAACTTCGAGAAGATGCTCAACAAGACCCCGCTGAACAGTGGGGCGCTGATGATGCAAGGGGTGAACCTGCCCGGCGCCGCCGGCCCGGTCGGGGGCCTGGGCGGCGGGACGCCGGCCAGCTTCAACTCCGGCCAGTTGGCGACCTCACCCGGCATGCAGGGGGCGTCGCAGTTCGGCCCGGGCGGCTCGCTCCAGTCCAACCCCCTCGGCGCGTCGTCGAGCGTGGTGAACGGGACCAGCACCAAGCACGAGCAGCTCATCAAGCTCATCACGAGCATGGTGCGCCCGTACTCGTGGGACGGGGCCGGCGGGAACGGTAAGGTCGAGTTCTTCGACATCGGCAGCGCGCTGGTGGTGAACCAGACGGCCGACGTCATCACCGAGGTGCAGGACCTGCTGGAAGCGCTCCGCCGGTTGCAGGACCTCGCGGTCGCGGTGGAAGTGCGCATCGTGTCGCTGTCGGAGTCGTTCTTCGAGCGAATGGGTGTGGACTTCTCGGTCAACATCAAGACCAACACCAGCAGCTTCGAGCCGGCGCTGACGAGCGGCTCGTTCCGCCCGCAGCCGTACATCAACGACATCAACAACAAGGGCGTGACGGTCGGGCTGACGCCGGCCGGGTCGTTCACCCCGGACCTGGACGTGCCGATCCGGGCCACCAGCTTCAACCGGGCCATCCCGGGGTTCGGGAACTACCCGAACAGCCCGGGCAACAACGGCGGGATCTCGCTGGGCCTCGCGTTCCTCAACGACATCCAGGTGTACACGTTCCTGGAAATGGCGCAGGGGGACCAGCGGGCCAACATCATGCAGGCCCCGAAGCTGACCCTGTTCAACGGCCAGACCGCGAACCTGTCGGTGCAGAACACCGAGTTCTACGTGACCAACGTGCAGGTGCTGTCGGTGAACGGGCAGATCGTGTTCATCCCGCAGAACAACCCGCTGCCCGGCCCGGGCGACTTCAACCAGGGCGGGTCGCTGACCATCACCGTGCAAGCGGTGGTCTCGGCGGACCGGCGGTTCGTCCGGCTCAACCTGCCGGTGAACCTGTCGGCCCAATCGGGTGCGGCGGTGCCGCTGTTCCCGATCACCACGTTCATCACGCCGGTGTTCGAGGGCGGCAGCCAGGGCCAACCGATCCCGTTCACGCAGTTCCTGCAACAGCCGGCGTTCACCAGTCTGAACATCCAGACCACGGTGGTGTGCCCAGACGGCGGTACGGTGCTCCTGGGCGGGTTGAAGTCGCTGCGCGAGAGCCGCAACGAGTTCGGCCCCCCGTTCCTGAGCAAGATCCCGTACCTGAACCGGTTGTTCAAGAACGTGGGCGTGGGGCGCGACACGCGGCACATCATGATCATGGTGACCCCGCGCATCATCATCAACTCGGAGGAAGAGATCTTCCAGACCGAGGGCGGGCGCGGGCTTGGCACCAACACCGGCCCGTGACCGGAGTGTGAACGAGAAGTGTCCGCCACGGCCCGCGAGCAACTGCTCGCGGGCCATTTGCGTTTGACTTCCATTTTGTCGTGCGCCGAGCTGCTACAATCTCGTGATCACTGGCGCCGGGTGCGTTTAGCTCGCCCTTCTGGGGCAGGCCGATGTTGCGTCGGCCGAGTTTCATCTCACCGGAACCCACACGGGGACGGCTGTTCCAGCACCGCTTTCCGCTGTCGCGCGACGCGCGTTACAGCGATCTGGACCAACCCCGTGAATCGCGGTTCCGCTATAACGCGCCTCGCGCGACAGCGGGCGGTGCTGCGAGCCGTCCGCGTCACAGGTCGAGAAGTAAACCCCCGGCGCAAGCGACTTTCACCTCTGGACCGCGATTCGACCGCGCGCCATCATGGATGTTCGCGGAGCGATCAAACGTGCCGGAGCTCGAAGGTGGTAGTCCCGGCGCTCGCGAACCGGGCGGGGGATGAAGAGCAGCGCCGCAAGGCGCCGGTTGTCAGGTTCGAGTCCTGGCCGGCACACGTACCACGAGGCCGCACCGAATGTCTGGCCCCACGTTCCTCTCGAAGCTCCCCAAGCCGGCCCTCTTCGCGCTGTTCGGCGCGATCGGCGGGCTGGTCGGCGCTCTCGTGCTCGGTGAACCGGTGTGGTATCTCCTGCGCCCGCCACCGCCGCCGGTCGTTGCGGTCCCACAGCCGGAACCGCAACTCGCGGTCAGCGCTGCACCGCAGGTAGCTCTGTACCCGGGCGGGAAAGCCACCTTCGGCGTCCAGATCGCGCGCGACGGATTTACCGGCCCTGTCGCGGTGAAATTCGAGAAGCTCGGCCCCGGTTTGCGCGCTGCGGACCTTCTCATCCCCGAGAGCGAAACAAGTGGCACGGCCGAAATTGTCGCCACCGAGGAAACCGCGCCCGGGGCGCGCACGTTGGGGGTGACGGCCCGGGCGACGGTCGAAGGCAAAACACTCACCGCATCGGGCGAAAAGCCGGTCCAGGTGCGCGTGATTCCCCTCCCACCCGTGCCGCCGCGACTCGCGGTGAGTGTGTCGCCCAAGATCCAGGTGTATCAGCGCGGGAAGAACACGTTTGCGGTTCAGGTCGCGCGCGGCGGGTTCGAGGGCGAAGTGAACATCACCTTCGAGAACCTGCCCGAAGGCACCGCCGCACCCGAAATCGTAGTTCCCAACGAGCGATCCGAGGTGACCGTCGAGTTGGTCGCCGGGGCGAACACAAAGCCCGGCGCGCACCCAGTAACGGTACTCGCCCGGTCCGGTCCCCCGGGCGGTCAGCCGTTGCAAGCGAGCGCGGGCACCACGGTGGACGTGCTGACGCCGCCCCGCATCCCCGTTGACATCGTGTTCGCGCTGGACATTTCGGGCAGCATGCAATGGGCCATCAACGGCACCAGCCGCGGGATTCAAACGTTCGTGGACGAACTCGCGAAGAACCAGTTCGACGTGCGCATCGGGCTGGTCGGGTTCCAGGACACCACGCTCGACCAGCCGCTCAAGATCCTGACAATCAACCGCGAGAAAATGACAAACGACTTCGCGAAATTCCGCGAAGAGGTCGGAAAGCTCCGCGCCGGCCGTGGCGGCGCCGAAGGGGAGAGCAGCCTGGACGGGGTCGCGGAAGCCGCCGAGTTCCCGTTTCGCGCTCAGGTGACACGGGTCATCATCCTGATCACCGACGAGGGGCCGAAGCGCCCCGATAAGCGGATGAAAAGTATCGAGGACACCGCGGCACTCGTGAAACAAAAGAAAATCGGGCAGCTTCACATTGTGACGCTTCCTGAGTTGAAGAAATCGTTCGAGCCGCTGTGGGCCGGTGCGAAGGGCTCGTACTTCGATCTTCAAGCGCTCAACGAGGGCGCGGAGAGTTTCGAGAAGTTGCTCCCGGATGTCAGCAAGGCGATCGCGAATTTGGTCGCCGACCGGCCCGTGGGCAAACCCGAACTCCCGGCGCTCGCGCCGCCCCCCAAGTTGCCCGCCGCGGCTTCCGCCCGGCCCGCAGTGACGCCCGCGAAGGAACCCGAAAAGCCGATCCTCGCCGCGCGCGAAGTGAAGAGCCTGCAATCGTCGGAGCGGTCCGCGGCCGGCACCGAGTGGCGCCAGGTCGCGCGCTCGGGGCTGTGGACCGGGGCGATTACGGCGCTCGTGTGTGTCGCGCTGCTGGTCGGCCAGCAAAGCTACCTACAAGGCGGGCGCCCCAAAACCGGGCGCGTGCTTCTCGGGTTCGGCGGCGGGTTGCTCGTGGGCCTGGCCGGCGGTGCCGCGGGGCAAGGTTTGTTCCTGCTCTCGGACACGGATAACAAAGTCCTGGGCGCCATTTTCCGGGTGCTGGCCTGGGCACTGCTCGGCGGGTGCGCGGGCGCCGGTCTGTCACTGTTCGTACCGAACCTCGGCGTTCGCCCCGGATTGCTCGGCGGGCTCGCCGGGGGCGCCGCCGGGGCGGGCGGATACCTGGCGGTATCGGCAGTCACGCAAGACGCGATCGGCCGACTGACAGGCGGGCTGGCACTCGGCTCGGGCATCGGGTTGATGGTCGCGCTCGCGGAACTGGCCTTCCGAAAAGCCTGGCTGGAGGTGCGGCTCAACGAGCGCGAGGTGGTAACCGTGAACCTCGGCCCCGAACCGGTGCGGATCGGCGGCGAGCCCAAAGCGTGTACCGTGTGGGCGCGGGGCGCGGCCCCAATCGCGCTGCGGTTCTTCGTGCGCAACGGGAAGGTGATCTGCGGCGACGTTCCCAACCGTTCTGAAGTGCCCGTGAGCAACGGCTACAGCCGCACGGTCGGTTCGGTCACCGTGATTGTTCGCACCGGCGACGGTCCGCAACATGCCTCCGCGCGTGTTCCGCCGCCCACAAAAAAAGCCTCGACCGAAGACGACTGGGACCCTCTCCCGCTGCCCGCGCCCGTACCGGCGGTGCGCCCGCCGCTTCCCTCCGTGGCACCCGAGGCGACAAAATCGAAGCCAGCAGGAACCGAAACCAACCCGCGGCAGGCCCCAAGCGAGTCGCCCGTACCAACACCAGGCGCGCGCCCGACGGTGCCGACGAAGCCTAATATCACCGCCGCCCCGAAAGCGGGAGAGCGGTGCCCGGGGTGCGGGCGCGCGATTCCCGGCGAAACCGGCAAGCGATACTGTATGGTGTGCGACCTCACGTTCTGAAAGCGGATCTTGCGCCGCGAGCGGACGGGGCGCTTTCGACCTTCGCCCCTCCCAGTCCAACCCGCGCCCGCTGCCGAGGAGTTCCGTCGTATGCCCGCGCCGAAAATGTTATCCGGGTTACCCAAGCCCGTGCTGTTCGGTCTCTACGGGGCCATCGGCGGGTTGCTCGGTGCGCTGGTGTTCGGTGAACTCATCATGCTCGCGCTCGGGCCGAAAGTCGCAACCGCAGCGCCTCCACCGCCACCCGAACCGCGGCTGGCACTCAGCGCGCCCGCTTCGCTCCAAATTTATCAGGGCAGCACCAACAAGGTAACCGTTCAGATCGCGCGTGACGCTTTCGAGGGCGACGTGACCGTTCACGTCGAGGGATTACCGAAGGAAGTTACCGCAAGCGAAACGGTCATTCCCGCAAACAAAACCGAAGGTGAATTCGAACTGAGAGCCGGGTTCTCTACCCCCGCAGGGGTCGAACACAGGTTGAAGGTCATTGCGACCGCGGCACCCGGCGGAAAGAGCTTCACGGCCGAACCGTGGCCGCTCACGCTGAGCGCGTTTCCGATGCCGCAAGCCGACATCGTGTTCGTACTCGATGTGACCGAGAGCATGACCCGCCAGATCAACGGGTTGAAGGACGGTATCGGCACCTTCGCGAAAGACCTCCACGAAGCGAAAGTGGACGCCCGCTTCGGCTGCCTCGCGTTCCGCGATCTCACGATCGGCGAGCCGAGTCAGGTT
>DASWYH010000230.1:0-1807 GCA_036405095.1 Gemmata sp.
AAGATGGAGATGCCAACCAGCAGTTCGACGAGCGTGAACCCGCCGCGCCGGGTGTTCTGAGTACGGATCATTTGCCGTCCCCCTTGGCGCCGAACCGGGCGAGTCGGTAGCCGACGCGGTCGTCGCCCCCGAAGCTGTTGAAGGCTTTGTTCTTGCCCGCGCTCACCACCGTGGGCACCCGGTTCTCGCCGTTAAAGACAAGGTTGGGTAGTGTGCCATCCGTCTTCGAACTACGGAGGTAGTCGCGTTTGGCGGTGTTCACGGGTGGGCCTGATTCGGACCAAGTGGCGACGAGGTTCTTCGGGTCGAGCGGGTCCTTGCTGATGGGCGAAGCAGGAGTGAACGGCGGGGCGTTCAGTTCCGTGTTCTGTGCCCACCGAGAATACACGATCGGGGTGCCATACAGATCGATGAAGTATGTCAGATCCGCACCGCCAACTTTGGTAGTCCGGCGCTCGCCAGGGCTGCCCATGTCGTTCCCGGTCCCCCCGGCGGTCGCCCGCTCGGTGAGAATCAGGAACAGGAGGACAGCCCGCTGTTCTTCGGCGCTCGCACCCGAAGACGCCGCGACCGACTTGAACAGCGATTGCGGACGGTACGCGAACCCGCCGATATCGAACGCGGTAGTCGCTTCCGCGAAGGTCTCCGGAAAGTTAATCCGGAGCGTCGCGGCAGTGTGAACGGCCCGTGCCCGGTCATCGTTGCCACCGCAGAAGGCTTGCACAGCGGCGGGTGGGCCTTCCTTCTGGCACTTCTGCACCACCTGCTTGTAGTCCGTGTCCAGCGCTTGCTGGAACCGGGTCACCTGGGCGTCGGTGGTGGCCACCACCTGCGAGTCCTTGAACCGCATGGTCCCGGCCACGATCAGCCCCGTCATCAGCGCGATGATCGAGATGACGACCAGGAGTTCAATCAGCGTAAACGCGCGGCGCCCGGCAGGTGCAGCGGAGAAACCGTGCGTGCGAGAGATCAGCTTCATGGGTTTCTCCGGTTACTGGGGGCCGGCGCCGAGCCGGTTCTGCGAGAAGTTGGTCAGGTCGTCCTGGCCGGCCGCGTTGACGCCGTTGGACCAGTCGCCGCCCGCCCCGAACGCGCGGTTCTCACCGGCCGAGATGATCTGGATGCCCTTCGGGTTCTCGAACTTGCCCCCGCGCGAGTACGGGCTGACCCCGTTGGCGGTCTGCGAGCCGTAGTTCCCGTTCTTGCTCGCAAAGATCGTGTAGGGGGTGCCGTAAGCGTCAATGAACTTCGATCGCCCCGTGCCCACCACGACGTACATGCTCGGCTTGAGCCCCTGTACGAACGGCCCCTTGCGCGTTTCCCCCGGGGCGCCCGCCTGGAACGGGAGCTGTGAGTTGTTAGAGAACCCGGTGTAGTTGGTGATTTCGCCACCGGTCAGGAAGAACATCGCCACCTCGTTGCCGTCCTGGAGGACGACGTTCGGCAGCCCGGTGTTCGCGATGTTGAGGTTCGGGAACAGTTGCTTGAGGTAAATGGCTTCGGCGTCGTTCACGTTGTACGAGGGCTGGAGCCGGAACGGTGCTTGCGGTAACGAGTCCGGCTTACTCAATGACTCTTGCGCGCGGAACAGATCCGCGCCCTGCGAGATCTGGCTGATCTGCCACTTGACCTCGCTCTGCTTCATGGACCCGCGCACCTTCTGCACCGCCGGGATCAGCAGCCCGATGAGCAGGGCGATGATCGAAATCACCACCAGGAGTTCGAGTAGCGTGAACGCCGATCGCCGGCCCCCGCTCTTCCGCAGCATGACGTGTCCCCCGAGAGAGTGCGGAATGCGGAGTGCGGA
>DASWYH010000231.1:0-2810 GCA_036405095.1 Gemmata sp.
CGTGAGGAGGTTCCATGCTGAGTTGGATTCGCAGACGGCTCGCAAAGGCCGACAGAACCGCGGCCGGCTCAACCTCAACAAAGCCCGCGCCGGCGCGGGTCGGAATTCCGCACGACAAAATCGCGGCGCGGGCGGCGGAAATCTGGGACCGGAAGGGCCGACCGCACGGCCAGGACGTACAGAACTGGGTGGAGGCCGAAGCCGAACTGCGCGCCGAGTTCGCGGCCGGTCCCGATCCCGAACCGCTCCCGCGAAAGCCGCGATGACGCTCGCGTTCCGACACCGGCCCGTTCCGCCGTCCCCGCTGAGCCGGTGGGACGGGCGGTGGAAACTCGCCGCCGTACTGCTGACCGTGTGCGCGGTCGCGGCGCTCGACCAACTCGCCCCGGCGCTCGCCGCGCTCGCGCTGGGGTTGCTCCTGCTCGCCCTCGCGCGCCTTCCCGGGGGCTGGGTGCGTTCCCGGCTGCTCCTGTTCGCGGTCTCGGCGCTGCCCTTCTTGCTCGTGCTCCCCTTCACGCTCCCCGGCCCCGGCTGGAACCTCGGGCCGGTCGCCGTCTCCGAACGCGGGCTGCTCGCCGGCGGGGCGGTGCTGTGTCGCGGCCTCGCGATCGGGTGCTTCGCGCTCCTGTTGGTGGGCACCGCCCCGCTGCACCACACGCTCGCCGCCGCGCACAAGCTGCGGATGCCCGGCTTGTTGGTCCAGCTCACGGTCCTGGCCTACCGCTACACGTTCTTGCTCGCCGACGAGATGCGCCGGCTCCGCACCGCGATGCGCACCCGCGGGTTCCGCGTGAGCGCATCGCGCCAGGGCTACCGCGCCATCGGGCACGCCACCGGGGCGCTGATCGTGCGCGGGGCCGACCGCGCCGACCACGTTGCCGCCGCGATGCGGTGCCGCGGGTTCGATGGCACGTTTCACACGCTTCTCGCATTTCGTACTACGAGGGGCGATATCATTTCCTTTGCGGCCCTCGTCGCCGTGGCTGTCGCCCTTGTGCTCTGGGACCGGGCGTAATGCGGAATGCGGAACTCCGAACGCGAACCGAAGAGATCGGGGGCGCCGGCGGGTCGGGGCTTCACACCCCGTCGTACGCGCTCCGTGTGTCTTCTCTGTCCCACCGCTATGCCTGCGGGCGGGTCGCGCTCGATGGCCTCTCGTTCGCGCTGGAACCCGGCGAATCGGTTGCCATCGTCGGACCGAACGGCGCGGGCAAAACGACGCTGTTCCTGCGGCTGTGCGGGGTGCTCGCCGGGAAGCCCGGTCAGGCGGGCATCAGCGGGCTCGATCCCGCGGTTCCCGAACACCGGAAGAAGCTCCCGGCGGTCGTGGGGGTGGTGTTCCAGAACCCGGACGACCAGCTCTTCAGCCCGACCGTCGAAGAGGACGTGGCGTTCGGCCCGCTGAACATGGGCGCGACGCCCGAGGACGCGCGGGCGCGTGTGGCGGAGGCGCTCCGCGCGGTCGGGATGCCCGGGGCCGGCGAGCGCGTGCCGTTTCAGCTCTCGGGCGGGGAGAAGCGCCGCGCCGCGCTCGCCGGGGTGCTGGCGATGCGGCCCTCCGTGCTGCTGCTCGACGAACCGAGCATGTTCCTCGACCCGCGCAGCCGGCGCGAGTTGATCGGGGTGGTGCGCGAGCTGCCGGGAACGAAGCTGATCGCGACCCACGACCTCGATCTGGTGCTCGACACCTGCCCGCGGATTCTCGTGCTGGACGGGGGCCGGCTCGCGGCCGATGGCCCCGCCGAGAAGCTCCTGGCCGACCCCGACCTGATGGAGAAGCACGGGCTGGAGGTGCCGTACCGCCTGCGCTGAGGGGCCGGATTTTCGGGAATCGGAACGCCGGTTCGGCGTCGTATACTGAACGGACCGTCGGCTCCGCCACCCACACCGCGATTTTTCACCTATGCCTCCCACCCTGCTCGCCGAACCGCCGCTGAACCCGGTTCACGAAATCTTCCACGTCGACCGCATCCTCAAGCCGGATGAACTGACGCCCCCGCGGAGGCACAAGATCATCGCGGTGCTACCGGCCTACAACGCGGAAAAGACGCTCGCGGCCACCATCGCGGATTTCCCCCCCGGGTCCGTGGACGAGATCCTCCTCGTCGATGACGGCAGCAAGGACAACACCGTCGCCATTGCGCGCGAGATGGGTTTGACGGTCATCGTTCACGAGAAGAACACGGGCTACGGCGGCAACCAGAAGACGTGTTACAAGTACTGCCTGGAGCATGGCGCCGATATCGTCGTGATGATCCACCCGGACTACCAGTACGACGCGCGGGTGATCCCGCACGCGGTCGGGATGATCGAGCTGGGCATCTGTGACGTGATCCTGGGCAACCGGGTGCGGAGCCGGGCCGAAGCGCTGAAGTGCGGGATGCCGTGGTGGAAGTACGTGAGCAACCGCGGGCTCACCGCGTTCGAGAACCTCTTTCTGGGTCAGAACCTGGGCGAGTTCCACTCGGGGTTCCGGGTGTACCGCCGGAACGTGTTGGAAACGCTCCCGTTCGAGCGGAACAGTGACGACTTCGTGTTCGACACGCAGTTCCTGGTTCAGGCCGTTCACTTCGGGTTCCGGCTCGGCGACATCCCCGTTCCGGTGCGCTACTTCGACGAGGCGAGCCAGATCAACTTTCGGCGCAGCACGAAGTACGGCATCCAGACGCTGACCACCGTGAGCGGGTACTGGATGAACAAGTTGCGGCTGTGGCGCAGCGACCTGTTCAAGCCGAAGGACAGGCCGGGCGCTTGAGGGCGAGGGCCAATTCATCCCGCATAAGTGGCAAAGGCGCAGCGCGTCAATTAGT
>DASWYH010000232.1:0-2893 GCA_036405095.1 Gemmata sp.
GACGACGGCGGCGCGGAGCCGACCGAAACGGTCACGGTCACGCTCGATCCGGACGACGATTTCGAACTCGGCAACGATTCGGACACGGTGTTCATCAAGGACAACGACACGCGCCGCGTGTACTGGGTGTCCACCTCATCGGCGGACCGGAGCGGGGGCTCGAACTGGAGCACCAACGTCGAGCCGGCGTTCGGGCTCGACGTTGGTGCCGCGTGCGCGCTGGTCGCGCTGGTCGCGAACGCTGGCGTCGTGCTGTTCTCGCGGCGAGGGTGGCCGGGCAGTTCACGGTGATGGCCGGTTCGTGCCTCCTGGTCACAGGCGCGTCCTTCTTCGGCACCACGGCGTACCTGGCCGGCCGGCGGCAGGCGATCGAGAGCCAGCCGCCGCCGGGGGCCGAACCCGTGCCCCCGCGGCCGCCGGACCCGGAACCGCAACCGCCCCGCGAACCGCAGCCACCCACCCACATCGACAAGACGTACCGGAACGGCGTCAGCGCGCTCGAAGACGGCCCGGCCGCGGTGACCGCGCTGGGCCTCTCCGCGGGCGGCCGCTACCTGGGCATCGGCCACGCCGACGGCGCCACTCGCGTGTGGCCCCTCGGCCAGCCGACGTTCGATCCCATGCTCCCCGGCCCGAACGTCGATGGTACGGTGAGCCGTATCCAGTTCGACCCCGCCGGCAACTTTCTGTTCGCCACGGGACCCAGTGGTGTGGCCGCGGCGCCGCGCAACGGACCGCCCGCCGTACCCGCGAAGCTCACCGGGCGGTTCGTCGCGATCGCCCCGGATCTGCCGGGCGACGGCGTCCGGGTCGCCGCGCTCCGCGGCCCCCAGTTCGCACACCGGCTGCTCCCGACCGCGTTCGTGCTGAACCCGCCGGCCACGGCCAAGGGGTTCGCGGTGCCGGGCGCGAGGGACCAGATTATGCCCGCAGACGTCACCGCCGATCCGCGGTTCGCGAACCCGACCTTCCTCGCGTGGACGCCCGCGAACCGGTTGCTCGCGGGCGCCGCGGGCGGGTCGGTCTCGGTGTGGTCCGTTCAGATGAAGGTCGAGCCCGCGAACCGCGAGCACAAGGCGTCCGTGCGCACGTGGGCCGCGTGCGACGCGACCGGCAACTTCGCGACCGGCGACGCCCGGGAGAGCGTCGCGGTGTGGCCCTACAAGGGCGGGAAGCCGGCCCTCGGCCCGGTGTTCACGGCGCCCGTTGTGGGGCTGTCGTTCGCGCCCTCGGGGGGCGTGGCTCGCGGCAACGGAGCGCACCGGCTGGCTCGCGCTCGTCGACGTGCCGACGCTCAAGGTGCTCCAGCGGAAAAAGCTCCCGGCGCCCGTGACGGCGCTCGCGTTCGGCCCGAACGACGATGTGATGGTTCTGGGTCCCGGCAAGGCGGTCGAGGTGTGGTGGCTCCCGGAGCTGATGAAGTAGGACGGATGATCCACAACTGTCGGAGGCGGGCGCCCACTTCGTCGTCTCCGGAGCCCGTGCGCATCGGCGGGAGCGGTGGACCGGGGCTTCGGGCCAGCGGCCACAAAAGATCGCGGGCGGGGCCTCGTGACGGTCCGACTTCCGACCCGGGGCCCGGGTGCGCCGCCTACCCCACGAGCAACCGGCCCGCGGTGAACAGCAGCCCCGCCAGCAGCACGCACGCGGGGAGCGTCAGCGCCCACGCGAGCAGGATCTTCCGGCACGTCGCGCCCTGCACCCCCGACCCGTTCGCGGCCATCGTCCCCGCCACACCGCTCGACAGGATCTGGGTCGTGCTCACCGGGAGGTGGGCGACGTCCGCCGCGAGGATCGTGGCCGCGGCCACGGCTTCGGCCGCCGCGCCCTGCCCGTACGTGAGGTGCGTTTTGCCGATCTTCTCCGCCACCGTCACCACGATCCGCTTGTAGCCGACACACGTCCCGATCCCGAGCGCCAGAGCGGTGCTGACGACGACCCAGATCGGCACGAACTCGATCGCGGGGGCGATCTGGGTCTTGCGGACCTTTTCGAGGTCGGCCCGGAACGCCGGGGGCGCCTGGTGGCGGGCTTCGAGCTTCTTCAGCTCGCTCTCCAATTTTTTGATCTCGCGGTTCGTGCGGAACAGCGCCTGCCGCACCTCCCACCGCACGTTCACCGCTTTGCCGTTCGGACCTTTTTCTTCGATCTGCGCCAGCTCCTCCAGGCTCGTGCGCCCTTCTAACCGGCTCGCGACGTACTTCAGGTCTTTGTCCAACTGCTCGGGCACCGGGGTCTCGTACTTCCGGTACAGCTCGCGCACCTCGCCAACCGCTTTGAGCAGGTCCGGCGCCCGCTCGGGGGCGTTCACGTTCAACCCGTAGTGGACCGGCATGAACCCGATCAGCACGAGCAACAGGAGCCCCATCCCCTTCTGGCCGTCGTTCGAACCGTGCGCGAAGCTGACCCCGCCGCACGTGAAGATGAGCACGGCGCGCACCCACACCGGGGGGCGGTCGCCGTCCTTCGGGGGCTCGTACAGTTTCGGCTCCTTCAGGGTGCGGCGCATGACGAGCAGCAGCGCCCCGGCCGCCAGGAACCCGAAGAGGGGGGACACCAGCAGCCCGAGCCCGACATCGGCCGCCTTGGCCCAGTTCACGCCGGCGAGCCCCTTACCGTCCCACAAGCTGTTCGCCATCCCGACGCCGAGGATCGAACCGATGAGCGTGTGCGAACTCGAAACCGGGAGCCCCATGTACCACGTCCCGAGGTTCCACAGCACCCCGGCGAACAGCAGCGCCAGCACCATCACCAGCGCGCCGTTCGAGTTGGCGTCGATGAGCAGGTCGACCGGGAGCAGGTTCACGATGCTGAACGCGACCGCGGCGCCGGAGAACAGCACCGTAACGAGCGCGCCGAGGAAGTTCATCGCACCCGAGTACAGCACCGCGGG
>DASWYH010000233.1:0-3999 GCA_036405095.1 Gemmata sp.
ACGGTGGCGCGGGCTCTGCGGATGCGCGGCGCTGGCTGGGGCGCTGCGGATACGCGACGGTGGCGAAGCAGACGCGCGGGCGTGCGCGTATCGAGGAACCGCGTCGCCGCCGAACCGGGCGCTGCACCGGACCGCGAGATCGGCGCTGTTTCCAGGCCGTGTCGCGATGTGCGCGGCCGGTGAGCTTATTGTTCGGCGGCGGAGGGCGCACGGATGCGAATCGCTTGTCTGGTACTGCTCATTGCGTCGCACACTGGCTGCACCAGTTCGCGGGCCGTGACTCGGGGCATCGAAGAGCCGCCCAGGATGGTCGAGGCCATCCTCGCCCACGTGCCGCTCGGCACGCCGGTCGAGGACGCACAGCGGTTCATGGAGCGGGAGGGATTCAAGTGCTCACGGCGCACGAGCGCCGACTTCCTTGACCGCAAGAGCTTGGACTACATCTACTGCGACCGGTCCGAAAGCAGTGTGGTCTCGCGGAGATGGCAAGTGGCGGTCGTCTATCGAGACGGCAAGGTGGTTGAGGTGCTCGCCAGCACCGGACTGGTCGGGCCGTAGGCAGCGCTTCAGAGGCCGAACCCGGCGCTGCACCTGACACCGCCTGCGGGTTTGAGATGTACCGCTCATCCGGTGATGGCGGTGCAGGTGAGCTGTATGTTCGGCAACCCCGAGGTGAGGGGATGGGGCTGTTCAACTGGCTCCGATCGAAACAGCCCCCGCCGTTGCCCGTGCGGTACGGCCTCGGCCCACCACCTCCAAAGTCGCCTCCAACGCCGGACGACCAGTGCCCGTTGTGCGGCGGCGAGGTCACTGACGTCCGCCGGACCGGGCACTTCTCGACGATCGATGGGCTTGGTGGCACCCTCGAACGCGGGCGGTGTTCGGCTTGCGACACCGCGCTTCGTCGCGGCGGAATGGAGGTTTCCGCAGGGTGGCGGGCTTCGATCCCGCCGGCCGAGCAGTTGCGAGCAGCCGTGCCGACGGAGGAGTTGCGGGCGGTAACGGCCCGATTCAGCCGTCTCCCCCTGTTCGGCGGACTGTGGGACGAGTTCCTGGCCTTACGGCGTCCGGGCGACGAGGTGTGGCGGTTCGAGCGTGCAGACGGGTACGAGGGGTTCGCGATGGTCCGGCAGGGCAGGCCTTTGGCGGAGTTCCTTGCCCCCGACCCGGACACCGAGCGTCAGTTCCTCGATTACGCCATCAGGCGAGCCGAACCCGGCGCTGCACCTGACACCGCCATGTAGATCGGGCGGCGTCGCTCCCTGCATCATGGCGGTGCAGGTGAGCTTTATGTTCGGCCCAGAGAGGGCGCGGAGCCGGGAACCGTGTCGCGTGCGAGCGAACGGTCGATCCGCATCGCGAGAGACGATGGCGTCGCATGAGGTAGCGGGTGTCGCGGCCCGTGTGGCCCGCTGCGGTGGCCGCACTCACGGGGTGGTATCGCTCACGCTCCGCAGAGGCGCGTTGGTGGCGCGGGCGCTGCGGATGCGCAACGGTGGCGGAGCAGAAGCGCCAGGGCCGTGTGCGCGGCAACGAGGAACCGTGTCGCGGCCGAACCGGGCGCTGCACCGGACCGCGAGATCCACGTTGTTTCCAGTACCGGTTCGCTCTGTGCGCGGCCGGTGAGCTTATTGTTCGGCACCCAGAGGCTGAAGCGGATGGGATGGGCAGCTCTGCCACTGAAGGCCATTGCAATGCTTCGCGCAACGCAATACGATCCCGACGCGAGCCGTGGCTTCGAGTTGATGACCGCCAGCTTCATCTGGTCCGACGAGAGGGGCGGTGTGCCGGGCAACCTGCCGTCGATCCGCGCGCTGTTCGGCTTCCGCGGCTCACTCCAGTGTGGCCAGCCGGACGAGTCGCTGCGGGAGGCATGGGACCAACTGCTCGCCGCCTGCCCGGAATGGCCTGGGTTTCGCCCGGAGCGGTGCAGCTCGGCCCTGCGTGGTGACTGGGAGCGCGAGTACGGTGCATGGCTTCGCCACCTCGACCCGCCGATGGGCGGCGAGCCAGCCGAGGCCGAGCCTACCGCGGCACCGGACCCGACCGGGTAGTGTGTGTGCTGCCGCAGTTCCGCCGACGCGGAGCGAGGTTCGTGGTCCCGGCGCGAGGCAGCCGAACCCGGCGCTGCACCTGACACCGCCATCAGCCACAGTTGTGGTGCTTACTGTATCCTGGCGGTGCAGGTGAGCTGTTCGTTCGGCGGTGGAGGGCTTCCGAGTGCGGCAAGCGTTGGTGTTGCTGACGACCCTCGCACTCGTCGGGTGCAGCGGGACGACTGGGCCGGCCTCGACCGACACATCCAGCGACGCCCTGCCCTCCCTGGAACGACGGGTCGAGTTCCTGGAGCGGTACGTCACATTCCGCCGCGGGTACACCGATCTGGGCTTCCGCGTCGCCTACCAGAACAACGGCGGCGGTCTGGTGCCCGGCCCGTCCGAGTGGGACATCCGGTTGGTGGCTGCGGTCCCGTCCGCGGAACTGGCCGCGTGGGTGCCGCCGGGTGTGGCCGCGACGCCCTCAGCCGATACGCAGTGGCTCGCCGGCGTCCCCGGTGCCGGGCGGGCGGCCGGCATCCGGGAGTGGTACACTGGTCCGGGGTTGGTCGTCGGCATCGACCGGGAGCGCTCGGTGGTGGCGTACCGCCGCTGGGCACGGTAGCAAAGGCACGCCGAACCCGGCGCTGCACCGAACCCGGCCACGTGGCTTGTTTCCCGTTGCTCCCCGGCGTCTCTGCCGCACACTGGTGTCGCGGCCGGGCCGGTGAGCTTATTGTTCGGCCCAGAGAGCGCGCGGAGCGGGTAACCGTGTCGCGTGCGAGTGAACGGTCGATCCGCAGCGCGAGAGGCGGTGGCGTCGCGTGAGGTGGCGGGCGTCGCGGCGGCCCGTGTGGCCCGATGCGGTGGCCGCACTCACGGGGTGGTATCGCTCACGCTCCGCAGAGGCGCGTTGGTGGCGCGGGCGCTGCGGATGCGCCACGGTGGCGCGGGCTCTGCGGATACGCAACGGTGGCGGAGCAGATGCGCGGGCGGGCGCGGCAACGAGGAACCGTGTCGCGGCCGAACCGGGCGCTGCACCGGACCGCGAGATCCACGTTGTTTCCAGTACCGGTTCGCTCTGTGCGCGGCCGGTGAGCTTTATGTTCGGCAACCAGAGGGCGTCGGGGTGTGGAAGGTAGTGTGCCGCGGCATCGGGCTGGTGGTCGGCTCCCTGGCGGTCGTCCCGGCCTTCTTCGCCTGCCTCGCCCGGATTGACTCGGCCGGCGACCTGGACTACCTGATGAACCTGGACGTGGTCATCGGGGGCGCGTTCGCGGTCGCCTTGCTGCTCGTCGCCCCGAGCCTGCACCGGGCGTCCGCCAAGTGGTGCGCCGTGGTCGCGGCGCTTGTGGTTTGGGTTGGGGTGTCGGGGGCGCTGGTTTGGCACCACGAGGAGCAGGTCCGCATCCGCTCCATGCCCTCAATGCCCCACCCGGCAGGCGGGTAGCCGCCGCGAGCAAGGCGAGCCGAACCCGGCGCTGCACCTGACACCGCCCGCTGATTTGGAGCGCGTCACGTCCTGCATCATGGCGGTGCAGGTGAGCTCATTGTTCGGCGGCGGAGTCTCTTGACTCCGCTACCGCCGAGTGGCTGAATGGCGAAGGTCGCGCGGTTCGACGGTGCCTCGAATCAGTGCTACCCTTGACTCGTCACCAGTGAGGGCGAGATCATGGGGCAGACATTGCCAGAACAGCTCCGGCGACCGCGGACCTTCGGCTGGCTCGCTCGTTGCGTCCTCGGCTGGGTCGGCGGGTTCCTCTTTGTGGCGAGCTTCCTTCCGGTCTGGACCGGGCTGAGCGATGACGTGTTCTTCTACAATCCCGGCACGGGGCCGTACCAGCCCCCGTTCAAGACGAGGCTTGGTCCGGACGGGCTCCCCCATGTCATCGCCAAGACCAACTTCTGGCGCAGTGACGCGCGCCAAGATCTTCTGGCTTGGTTCGACATTCTGGAGCACTTC
>DASWYH010000234.1:0-2139 GCA_036405095.1 Gemmata sp.
ACCCGCGACGGTAGTGGTGCGGCAGCTCGCGCGCGGCGGAGCCACAGGCGGTTGAGGCCGCGCGGCGCGACCCGCGTGCGGGCCGCGTGCCACCGGTACGCATCGGCCAGAGTTTCGGTGAGCGGGCGGGCGCGATAGCCAAGTTCCGCTTCCGCTCGCGCGGAACTCACGAACCAGGTCCGTTTCAGCATCCGCACCAGCTCGA
Organism: Gemmata sp.; assembly: GCA_036405095.1. Taxonomy (GTDB): domain Bacteria; phylum Planctomycetota; class Planctomycetia; order Gemmatales; family Gemmataceae; genus Gemmata. The sequence continues at coordinate 206 of DASWYH010000234.1, forward strand.
ACGACGGCGCGGGCGGCTTCCCGGTGACACGGTGCCACAGTTCCGCGCACGCGGCCACGGACCAGAATACCCCGTTCGGGCACGGCGGCCGGAACGAGGGCAAGAGCACCCGCCGGAGCCCCGCCGCACGGGCGAGCGCTGCGAACAATTCCGAGAGCAACACGTTCGTGCCCCCGAGGATGTACCGCCGGGCTTTCATCCCCCGCTCGGCCGCCAGGAGGTGCCCTTCGGCGGCGTCGCGCACGTCCACGACGTTGATCCCGCCGCCGGGCGGGAGCGCCACGTTGCCGCGCCAGAACCGCACGCACAACTGCCCCATCACCGATGGCCCCGGGTCATCAGGACCGAACAAATACCCCGGGTTCACCACCACCACGTCCCGCTCGTGCCGGGCGGCGAGCGCGGCTTCCTCCGCTGCCCGCTTCGCCTGAACGTAACTGACCCGCAGGCCGGTGTTCGGGAACGGGCTGTCCTCGTTCAGCACCTCGCCGAACCGACCGGCCCCCACTGCGACGATGCTCGACGTGAGCACCAGCCGCGCGCCGTCCGGAAGGGCACTCAGCACCTGAGTCAGCGCACCGGCGTGCGTGTTCATCCCGCGAGCGACGGCCCCGCCGACCCCGACCGGACCGGCGGCCAGGAACACCACCCGCGCGCCCGCCACCGCGGCGCGAACCGTTTCGAGGTCGGTCGCGTCGCCGGTGCGGGTTTCCAGGTTCGGGTGAGGGTCGCCGACCTGCGGCCCCGGGAGCGACAGTGTGCGAACGCGCGCACCGCGGCGCAGAAGCGCCGCAGTGATGTGGCGCCCGAGGAACCCGTTTCCTCCGATCACGCCAGTCTGCATCCCGGTCCAGAACGGGTGCGGCGCGGGAGCGGGATCGGTGTGTGCCGTCAAACGAAAAGCCCTCGCGAGAAGAACCCGCGAGGGACTGTAGTCGAAGCGTTTGAGGCGATCAATTGGAACCGCTAGGAACCGGTGACCATGCGGAGGCTTCGGAACCATGTGAAGCAGCACTGCGAAGAGGGCAACCGCTCCGGTGGTGCGCAACAAGCGGGCGGGACGCCCGCGCTCCCAGGGAAACGCATCACGACGTCGCCGAGAGCGACCAGTCTTTGCGCTGGCGGCTGCTCGGGATCTTCAGCATTTTCCGGTACTTGGTCACTGTGCGCCGGGCCACCGGGCACCCGCCGGCCTTTAGGAGCGACACCAGTTCCTCATCCGATAACGGGTTGGACTTGTCCTCGTTGGAAACGAGTTCGAGCAGCTTCTGTTTCATCACCTCGTAAGCGACGACCTCGCTGTTCACGTCGTTTTCGTTCTTCGCCTTGCCGCCGCCGAAGAACCGCTTCAGGGGGAACACCCCCCGCGGGGTTTGCACCCACTTGTCGTCTACTGCCCGGCTCACGGTCGTCACGTGAACTTTCACCTGGTCAGCGATCTGTTGCATCTTCAGCGGCTGAATGTGTTCAGGCCCGAAGTCCAGAAACGCGCGCTGGTGGTCGATGATGGCCTTGGTCACCCTCATCAGTGTGTTGCGCCGCTGTTCCACGGCCTTCACCAGCCAGTCGGCCTGTTGCAGCTTCTGGCGGAGCTTCTCTTTCACCTTTTCGTCGAGGTCCTGCCGCTTGCACATGTCCACGACGCGCTTGCTGACACGGATGCGGGGCACCCACTCGTCGGTGAGGCGGACCGTATAATCGTTGTCGTCGGCGCGCTCCACAACCACATCAGGCATCACGTACTGCGTGCCGGAGTCCGAGAACTTCAACCCGGGCTTCGGATCGAGGTGGTGGATCGCCTCGATCGCCTCCTGGATCGCCGGGATCTCCAGCCGCGTGGCCTTCTGGATCACCGGGATGCGGTTGTACGCCACATCCTCCAGGTGGTCGCGGATGAGGGTGCGCAGCGCGTCGGCGTGCGACGCGTCGGCCGG
>DASWYH010000235.1:0-3760 GCA_036405095.1 Gemmata sp.
GCGTTCGGGACCACGACCCGAACGCCGTCGACCAGGGTCACGGTCATTGTTTCGCCCGCGGGCGGGTCCGGAACCGTTCCTCGGTCGGCGGCCGCTGGTTCCCACGGGACGGCGCGTTCGCGGCCCGTGTCGCCGGGTACGGTGTGCATCGGACACGAGTCCGGTGCGGGAGCGCCTTCGCACCACCGGCGCCACATCCGCCGATACGCGCCCTCCAGTTCGGCCACGAACCCGACCACGTCGCACACCTCGCTCTCCAAGAAGCGGGTGCGCACCTGGGGGCGGAGCGCGTCCAACCGGGCCGGGTCCGCCGCCAGCCCGGACGCGATCGCGACGTACTCGTCCGCGTCCCGCGCGACCCACTCGTCGAGCCCGAGCCGCATCAGCAGCGCCGACGACGCCCGACTGGCCGTGGCGCCCCCCAGGAGGGTGACCACCGGCACCCCCATTCCCAGGGTCTCCAGGGTGGTCATGGTGCCCTGGTACGGGAAGCTGTCCAGCGCCACGTCGACCGCCCCGATCGTCCGGTAGTGGCCCGCCACCCCGGGCACCGCCGGGGAGAACACCAGCCGCCCCGGGTCGACCCCGGCGGCCGCGAACCGGTCCCGCCACCGCTCCCGCAGGCCCTCGTCCGCGAACTTGTTCCCGTACTTCACCACCAGCCGGCTCTGGGGCACCGCCCGCAGCACCCGCACCCACGTGCCCAGCGCCCCCTCGGACACCTTGGACGGGTTGTTGAACGAGCCGAAGGCGACGAACCCGGCGCGCACGCACGGGGCTGAGGTGAGCGGGGGCAAGTCGTCGGGCGGGGTGTGGCACAGGAACCCTCGGTCCAGGCGCACCAGCGCCTCGGTGTACAGCCGGTCGGTCGGACCCGGCGGGTCACTGAAGGCGTCGGTGATGCGGTAATCGAGCGCGCGGGTTCCGGTGGTGTTCGGGTACCCCAGGAACGACGCCTGGACCGGCGCCGCCCCGGCGGCGAGCACGCCGAGCCGGGTCCGCCCCCCGGTGTACCCGTTCAGCTCGACCAGGATGTCGACCCGGTCCCCCCGGATCAGTCGGAGCAGCTCCTCGTCGGGGAGCCCCCCGACCGGCCGGAACGCGCCGCTGGCCGCTTGCACCCGGCGGGTCCAGTCGTCCTCGTCGGACCGGTCCGAGTAGGCGAACGTGGTCACGACCCGGCGGTCGTGTGCCCCCAACACGGGGATCATCAGCTTGCCCACCGGGTGCTGCGCGAAATCGGCCGATAGGTACCCGATCCGGAGCGGGCGCTCCGGGTCGCGGGTGTGGGGGAACTGGTCCGGGTCCGGGCGCCGGGGTGCCCAGCGGACCGCGAGGCGCACGTGCTCGGCGGCGACCGCTTCGGGGGGCCACCGGCCGGAGTAGTTGAGGGCCAGCAGGTAGTTACACACCGCGGGGGTGTACCCCGGGTCGACCGCGAGGGCCCGCTGGTAGTACCCGATGGCCTCCTCGGCGCGCCCGCCCCCGAGCAGCGCGTTGGCTAGGTCGAACGCGTGCGCGGCCACCTTGGGCCGCAGGTCCGCGAGCCGGCGCCGGAACGGGAGCGCCTCGGTCCCGCGCCCGGCGGCTTCCAGGGCCGCGACCAGGTTGGCGTGCGCGGTCGGGTTGCCCGGGGCCACGGTCACGGCCCGGCGCAGGCGGAACACGGCCTCCTCGTGGTCCCCGGCCCGAAACAGGCAGTACCCCAGGTTGTTGAGCGCCCACTCGTGTGCCGGGGCCGCTTCGAGCACCCGACGGAACTGGGCCACGGCGTCCGCCCAGCGGCCCTCCCGTGACAGGGTGTTGCCGCCCTCGAACCACTCGTGTGCCGAGGCCGGTAGTTCACTCATCCCCCGGTCCCCCGTGCGCCGCCGGTGCGATCGTACCAGGCGACCGTTTCGGCCAACCCGTCGCGGGGCGCCGTGGTCGCCTCGAACCCGAACGCCATTCGGGCGCGGGACACGTCCAGGCACCGGCGCGGCTGGCCGTCGGGTTTCGTCGGATCCCACCACACCTCCCCCGGAACCGGCACCGCTCGCACACCATGCCCACTAGTTCGCGGATCGACACCTCGACCCCGGACCCGACGTTGACCGATTCCGGGCCGTCGTAGTGTGCGGTCGCCAGGACGATGGCGCGGGCCGCGTCGCGGACGAACAGGAACTCGCGGAATGCGGCCCCGGTGCCCCACACGTCGAGCGCCGGGGTGCCCGCGTCGCGGGCCGCGAGGGCCTTTTTGATCAGTGCCGGGATGACGTGGCTGGTTTCCGGCTCGAAGTTGTCCCCGGGGCCGTACAGGTTGACTGGCAGCAGGGTCACCGCGTTCAGCCCGTACTGGTCCCGGTACGCCTGCGCCTGGACCAGGAGCATCTTCTTGGCCAGCCCGTACGGGGCGTTGGTTTCCTCCGGGTACCCGGCCCACAGGTCGTCCTCCTGGAACGGCACCGGGGTGTGCTTGGGGTACGAGCAGATGGTGCCGACGGTGACCACCTTGGCGACCCCGGCGCGGCGGGCCTCCTCGAGCAGGTGCAACCCCATGACCGCGTTGTCGTAGAAGTACCGGCCCGGGTTCGCGCGGTTGGCCCCGATCCCGCCGACCACCGCGGCCAGGTGCACCACCACGTCCGGGCGGGTGTTGGCGAACAGGCGCCGGGTGTCGGCCTGCTCGCGCAGGTCGTACTCGGCCCGGCGCGGGGCGTCGATGGGGCCGGGGGAACAGGCGGCGAGTTCCCGGCACACGTGCCGCCCGAGGAACCCGGACCCGCCGGTGACCAGAACCCGTTTGCCGCGAACGGCTGAAGTCACAACGAACCTCCGCACCGGCCCGCGCGTGCGGGCCGGTCTGCTGGTGAACGTCCCCGGGTACAGGTCGGTTACGTGAACGTGCCGGAGCCGGTGCCCGACCCGATGCCCGACCCGTACCCGGTGCCGGAGCCGTACCCGACCCAGTGCAGGGCGGCGTCGGTGTGGGTGACGTTCTGCCCAGCGCTGAGGCCGAACGTGCCGGTGCGCCCGGTGGTGGTGTCGGCGTCGCTGTCGGCGGTGTCGTCGCTGCCCTGGTCCTTGGCGCTGAACGCGTACCCGATGGTGCTGTAGAACTCGACCTCGTACGTGCCGGACCCGAGTCCGGTGAACGAGTAGTTGCCGCCCCCGTCGGTGGTGGCGCTGGCGAGCACGCTCCCGCTCCCGTCCCGCAGGTACACCATGGTCCCGAACGGCAGCGCGCCCTCGCCCGGGTCCCGTATCCCGTCGTTGTCGGCGTCGTCCCACACCACCCCGCTGATGCTACCACCCGATCCAGTTCCGCTCCCCGTGCCCGAGCCCGTGCCGCTCCCGGTCCCCGAACCGGTGCTGCAGCCCGTGCCCGACCCGCACCCGTCCCCGATGCCGGAACCGGTCCCCGAGCCGGTGCCGGAGCCGATACCGGTTTCGCTGCCCGAGCCGCTTCCGGTGCCGGTGCTGCTGCCGACCGCGTGCAACCCGGCGTCGACGTAGGTGATGTTCTGACCGGCGCTCAGCCCGAACGTGCCGGTGCGTCCGGTGCTCGGGTCCGCGTCGCTGTCGGCGGTGTCGTCCCCGCCCTGGCCCTTGCCGCTGAACGCGTACCCGATGGTGCTGAAGGTAAGCGTTCACAGTTGATGCGGTTGTATCTCAACAACCGGCGAGAGCTGGGTTCCTCACCGGCAGTTGTTGTGTCTCGGTCGGGATCAGGGTCGGCGGTGGTGTGCCGTATCGGTGTGCGGTGACGGCGTCGGTAAGG
>DASWYH010000236.1:0-5537 GCA_036405095.1 Gemmata sp.
ACTTGCACGCAGGATCGGCGCTGTACCCGGTGCAGCCCTCGAAGAACCCGCCCGTGACGGCGCTGTAGCGCTTCTGCATCGGGCGCCCGCACTTCGGGCACGTCTCGCCCGTCAGCTCGCGGGCCACCGGCATGTCGGTGTCGGCCGTTTTCAGCGTCTTCGAGAACGAGTCCCAGAACTCGTCCAGCACCGCGCGGTACTTGAACTTGCCCGTCTCGATCTCGTCGAGTTCGGTTTCGAACTTGCTCGTGAACTGCACGTCCATGATGTTCGGGAAGTGCTTCACCAGCAGGTCGGTGACCACCTTGCCGATCTCGGTGGCGAAGAACCGCCCGCGGTCCTGCGTCACGTACCCGCGCTTCTGAATGGTGCTGATGATGCTCGCGTAGGTACTGGGCCGCCCGATGCCCTCTTTTTCGAGCGCCTTCACCAGCGAGCCCTCGTTGAAGCGCGGCGGCGGCTGCGTGAAGTGCTGGCTCTCGAACAGGTCGAGCCGGTTGAGCACGTCCTTTTCCTTCACCGGCGGCAGCTCGGCGTCTTCCTGCTTGCCGACGGGCGGCAGCACCCGGCGGTACCCGTCGAACGCGATCACCCGGCCGCTGGCGCGGAACAGCCCGCGCCCGGCGGTGATGTCGTAGGTGGTCACCTTGAGCCGCGCCGGGACGCACTGGCTCGCGACGAACCGCTTCCAGATCAGCTCGTAGAGCCTCAACTGGTCGCCGCCCAGGCCCGCGGCCTGCGCCCGCGCCGGGGTGATGGTGACGTCCGTCGGCCGGATCGCCTCGTGGCCCTCCTGGGCGCCCTTGTTGGAGGCGTAGGTGTTGGCCGTCGCCGGGAGGTAGTTGGTGCCGAGCCGCGAATCGCCCTTGATGAAATCGCGCACCGCGGCCAGCGCGTCGTTCGAAACGCGGGTGCTGTCGGTACGCATGTAGGTGATGAGCGCCGTCTGCCCCATGCCCGTCAGCTCGACACCTTCGTAGAGCTTCTGCGCCGTTTGCATCGTGCGGCTGGCGCTGAACTTCATGCGGGCGTTCGCCTGCTGCTGAAGGGTGCTCGTGGTGAACGGGGGCAGCGGCCGGTCCGTGCGGTCCTTCTGCTCCACCTTGGTCACGACGAAGGGGGCGCCCGCGAGCGCGGCCACGACCGCGTCGGCCTCGGTTTCGTTCGTGAGCTTGGGCTCGGCGTTGTCCCACTTCACGAGGTTCGCGAGGAACGTGTCCTTGGGCGGGTCCGGGATGCCGCTCGCGTCGCCCGCCGGCGCGGCTGCGGCCGGTTCGCCGCCCTCCGGGGGCGCGTCACTGGTTTCGGTATCGACGACGGGGGTGTCGTCACCCTGCGTGTCCTCTTCGCTGGGTTTGTGCCACGCGACCGGCTTCGTGACCTCGGTCTTCTTCTTGGCGAAGATCTTGGACTTCGCCGGGTCCGCGGTCCACGCGGCGGCCACGCCCGGCGCCGCGAGGAGCGCGGTAATTTTCCAGTACTCTTCGGTCTTGAACGCCTCGATCTCGCGCTCGCGGTCCACGATCAGCTTGACCGCGACCGACTGCACCCGGCCCGCGCTCAACCGGCTCGCGACCTTCTTGCCGAGCAGGTTCGACAGCGGGAACCCCACCACGCGGTCCATCGCCCGGCGGGCTTCTTGGGCCGCCACGCGCAGGTCGTTGATCTTCTCGGCCTGGGCGAGGGCGTCGTTCACCGCCTTTTTGGTGATCTCGTTGAACCGGATGCGGTACGTCGTGGCGTCCGGGAGCTTGAGTTCGTCCGCGATGTGCCACGCGATCGACTCGCCCTCGCGGTCCGGGTCGCTCGCGAGGTACACGTTCCCCGCCCGGTTCGCCTCGCGCCCGATCTCGGCGAGGATCTCCTTCGCCGAGCGGAACCGCTTGCCGCCCTTCGCCTGGTCCTTGCTGCCGTCGTCCACGGTGTAGCGCAGCTTCCAGCCGTTGGCGATATCGATGCCCGCGATGTCCTCGCCCTTCTTCTTCTTGGTGTCGAGGTCGCGGACGTGACCGTAGCTCGCCAGCACCCGGAAGTTCGGTCCGAGGTACTTGTTGATCGTTTTGGCCTTCGCCGGCGACTCGACCACGACGAGGTCGAACCCGCCCTTGGGGCCACTGGGCGCGGGTGCCGTATCGGGCGCATCGGGGCCATCAGCGGCCGCTGACTTCGCCGCGGCTTTCTTGGCGCGAGGCGCCTTGGGGGCCGCCGGCTTCTCGCTCGTCGTTTTCTTCTTGGGGGTCGGCACTCTTGGTCACTCCATCAACGGTGCGGGGCGGAAACTACCCTATTAGAAGGGGAAGTTGCGGACCCGTTTCAGTTCGGATTACGACGCTCGCCCGAAATGGCTTCACGTCACCGGTCGCCGCGCCGCCACATTAAAAGGCACAAAACTATTCTGGCGTTGAGGTTCCAACCCTAAACGGCACTCGAGCTGGCAGAGCGTGACCCAAAGTCCCGGAACCGGTCGCCCTGGCCGCCGGGGCCGCGCTTCCCGGTCGGCCACCCGTAAAACCGGGCTTCACGTCCGCTCCGATTGTTCTGCCGGGGACATTCCGTACAATCGGATAACCGGTCGAAGTAGGCAAGGGCCGAAAGCGCCCATCACCCTTAGTACAGTGCTACGAAGGCTGTCAACCCCCGCGGCCTTCCGCAGCGACCGAGCCGTCGGCGCAAATCGAGGAACCGTAATGGCTTACAATCCGTTCAACATTTTCCGCCGGAACCAGAAAGCGCTGTTCGCCGTTCTGACCGTGTTCATCATGATCATGTTCACGTTACAGTTCGGCCCGAACGACATCTTCGACCGGTTCACGCGCTGGCTCGGGAAAGGCGGTCGCGGCGAGGCCCTGTGCAAGATCGGCGGCAGCACCATCAAGGACAGCGAGGTCAGCCGGGTGCGCCGCGGGCGGATCATGGCGAACTCGTTCATGACGCTCGCGTCGAACGAGACGCTCGACGCGCTGCGCCGGTACACCGACCAGCAGCGGGGCAAGCTGAGCGAGGACGGCCAGAAGATGGCGACCGACGTGCAGATGGCCGAGTTCTCGCTGATGAGCCCTCAACTGGCGGGGGGCATGGGTGGGGTGCAGCAGGCCATCTTTCGCGCCCGTATGGGGATCCAGTCGGTCGCCGAGAACCCGAACGCCAAGAGCGAGGACAAGGACGCGGCCCGCGCGTACCAGGCCCAGCTCGATCTGATCCAGCGGCGGCTGGTCGGCGCGGAGGGCGGGCTGTTCTTCCTCAACGCGCCCAACCGCACCACCCGCGACGCGATCGAGTTCATGCTCTGGGAGAAGAAGGCCGACCAGATCGGTATCCACTTCACCCGGGACGACGTCCGGGTCCTCATCGGCCGTGAATTTTACGGCTTCTTCAAGTCCGATGTCGAGGTCCGTAAGGCGCTCCCGAAGCAGATCGAGGGGTTCAACCTGGACACGTGCCTGGACGCGCTCGCGGTCGAGTTCAAGGTGCGCGCGGCCCAGGCGGCCGTCCTCGGGCCGCCCGGCAAACTCGGCACGGGCGCCCCGGTGTACGGCACCCCTTACGAGGCGTTCGAGTACTTCCGGCAGCAGTGCAGCCCGGCGAAGTACGAACTCCTCCCGGTGCCGGCTCAGGCGTTCATCGAGAAGGTGCCGGGGGACCCGTCGGAGCGCGAGCTGAAAGAGCTGTACGACAAGTACGCCAACGACGAGCCGGACCCGACCAAGGAAACGCCCGGGTTCAAGGAGCCGCGCAAGCTGTCCGTCCGCTGGCTCGCGCTCACCGGCCAGGAGCCGTACTACCAGAAGCTCGCCGCCGAGCAGGTCAAAACGGGTGAGGCGATGGCGAAGGCGTCCGGGCTGACGACGGTCCCCGTTCCCGGGATCGGCGGCGCCTGGGCGTCGGCCGCGGCGGCCCCCCTGGCGCTCAAGGAGCCGGCCGTTGATGCCGCCTACGCCGACGCGGTCCGGGAGTTCAAGTCCCACCTCCAGCTCCGGTACGACCGGAACTTCCTGTACCTCCCGCAAGACGTGCTCGTGACCAACGTGGTGCGCCCCGCGACGCCCGTGGCCGCGCTCGCCGGGCTGATGGGCCAGACGGCCCCGTTCGGCAGCCCGATCCAAACCGCGTCGCTGGCGCTCGGCGCCCCGTGCGGGTACGAGGTGCAGGCCCGGCTCAAGGCCGGGCTCCCGGCGCTGCTCGGCGCCAGCCCGAGCGGCGCGGCGCTGTTCCAGACCCTCGTCGGCGGGAGCGCGGCCTACCGGACCAACGAGCCCAAGCCGCTGCCCATTGAGGTCCTGCGCCCCGAACTCATGAAGACCACGCTGGCCAAGCGGGCGCGGGAGCTGGCGTTCGGCCAGCGCCCGGACCGCTTCGACCCGAACGTGCCGGTCGAGAAGGGCGACGTCGCCCGTTTCACCGAGGAACTGGCGAAGCTGTCCGACAAGGGCCGCGCGAAGGACAAGACCGCGGTCAACGAGTACATCAAGAAGTTCATGGCCGACCGCGGGCTGACCAAGGAGGGCGAGCAGTTCGGGACCACCACCATGCCGCGGGACGAGTGGGGCCTCGAAGAGGACCCCGGGCTGCGCCCCCTGGTGCTCGCGCAAAAGGAGGGGCTGGGGCGCGCGATGGGCGCGCACGGCGGGAACCGGTACGTGCCCTTCGGCCGGAGCTTCTTCTGGGTTACGCAGCGCGACCAGCGCCGCCTGCCGACCTCCGGCACCTTCGCCGCGGCCCCGTACCCGCCCGAGGACCGGAGCTTCGGCGACGAGAACCGCCCGCGCTACGTGGTGTGGGTGACGGAGGACGTGCAGCCGAAGAAGACCAACTTCATCACCGCGAAGGACGCGGTCAAGGCCGCGTGGAAGCGGGCCAAAGCGCGCGAACTGGCCCAACAGCGGGCACAGGCGATCGCCGACGCCCTCGCCAAAGATCCGGCCACCAGCGCCGTCACGCTGAACCTCGCGCTGAGCGAACAGGCCGGCCGGCTGCGGGACGACATCCCGGCCGGCAACAAGGCGTACTTCCGGGCGCACACGTTCACCCTGGACAAGGTGTGCCCGCTGGTGCCGATCGACCTGTCCGCCCTCAGCCCGGAGGTGTTCCAGCAGATGCTGATGCAGGGCGTGGACCTGCGCGGGCGGTTGCAACCGTTCGGGCTGACCGAAACGGAGAACATCCCGTACCCGACCCGGGACATGGGGTCCAAGTTGCTCGAGAACCGCAACAAGCCGTTCAAGACGACGCTGGTGCTCCCGGACGCCCCAAAGGACACGTTCTATGTGGCCGTCCTGATGCAGTCGGCGGACGACCCGGCGGCCCTGAAGACCGCGGCCGACTTCAAGAAAGACGTGTACGCCCGAACCGGACCGGCGCGCGAGGTGCTCGGCGAGTTCATTCAGGAGGAGTCCCGCAAGTCGCGGCAGACGGTAGTGGACCTTCTGAAGAAGGAGTTCCGGTACGAGGAAACGCCCGAACAGGCGAAGAAACTGGACGAGAGGTCCGGCCGCGACTGATCGGCCGGCGCCTGAAAAAGATGTAGCGTGAGCCGCGAC
>DASWYH010000237.1:0-10081 GCA_036405095.1 Gemmata sp.
GGTCGGCGCCTTCGACGCCGACGAGCTTCTGATCGAGCCCGCCGTAGAAGTACGCGAGCTTGTTCGGGTCCAGACCCATCTGCTGGAGCACGGTGGCGTGCAGGTTCTTGACGTGGAACCGGTCGTCCACCGCGAAGTTCCCCAGTTCGTCCGTCGTGCCCACGCTGACGCCGCCCTTGATGACGCCGCCGGCCATCCACGAGGTGAACCCGTAGGCGTTGTGGTCGCGCCCGGTCCCTTGCGCGTACTCGGCGGTCGGCTGGCGCCCGAACTCGCCGCTCCAGATGATGATCGTGCTGTCGAGCAGCCCGCGGCGCTTGAGGTCTTTGAGCAGCCCGGCAATGGGCTTGTCGGTCGCGCCCGCGTGGAGCGAGTGGTTCTTCACGAGGTCGCCGTGCGCGTCCCAGTTGTGGTCGTTGTGGTTCCCGCCGGAGTAGATCTGGATGAACCGCACCCCGCGCTCCACCAGCCGGCGGGCGAGCAGGCACTTCCGGCCGAAGTCCTCCGTTTTCTTCTCGTCCATCCCGTACAGCTTCTTGGTCTCTTCGGTTTCCTTCGAGAAGTCCACCGCTTCGGGCGCGTGCTCCTGCATCTTGTACGCGAGCTCGTAACTCGCGATGCGCGCCACCAGCTCGCTGTTGTCCTGGCGCGCAGCGAGGTGGAGTTCGTTCTTCTCCTTGAGGCGGTCGAGCAGGTCGCGCTGCTGCGCGCGGGTGGTCCCTGCGGGCAGCGCGAGGTCGTGGATGGGGGTCTTGTCGGCGCGGATCTGGACGCCCTGGTACGCGGCCGGCATGTAGCCGCTGGACCAGTTCTTCGGGCCGTTGATCGGGCCACCGCTGTTGTCGAGCATCACCACGAAGCCCGGCAGGTTCTCGTTGACGCTGCCCAGCCCGTATGTGACCCACGACCCGAGGCACGGGCTGCCCGAGAGCAGCCGCCCGCTGTTCATCATGAGCAGCCCGGAGCCGTGGATCGGGGACTCGGCGTACATCGAGTGCAGGAACGCGATGTCGTCAACGCACCCGCCCACATTGGGGAACAGGTCGGAGACCCGTTTCCCGCACTGGCCGTAGTTCTTGAACGCGAACTTCGGTCCGACCACCCGGCCCTTGTTCTTGTGCCCGCCGCGACCGAACGTTTTGACGGTGATGGTCTTCCCGTCGAGTTTGGCGAGTTCGGGCTTCTCGTCGAAGGTGTCGACCTGCGACGGGCCGCCGTACATGAACAAGAAGATGACGGCCTTCGCCTTGGCCGGGAGCATGGGCTTCTTGGGCGCCATCGGGTTGGTGAACTTCACCTTCGCGTGGTGCGGGGCGTCGGCGGCGAGCACCTTGTCGTTGTGGAGCAGTCCCGTCAGCCCGAGGGCACCGAACCCGGCCCCGGTTTCCCACAGGAACTCGCGCCGGGTGCGGCGGCAGAACTGGTTGGCGGGGTTGTTATGCATCACGTGAGCCTCGGTTGGTGTTGTGGTCGGTTCCACACGTCGTAAGTGAGCCCAGGCACCTGGGCGTAATCGCGGGCGTTGCGGGTCGCGAGCGTTGCCCCGTGGACGATGCAGATCGCGGCGATGCGGAGGTCGCGGGTGCCCACGCGAACCTTCACCTTCCGGAACGCTTCAACCAGTTTGTCGGCGGCGTCCGTATAGGGCAGCGGTCGGAACGTCGCAAGCGCTCGGAACGTCTGGTCGAACAGCTCGTAGGCGTGAACCAAATTCGTCTTGCCTTTCCCGGTTTCGGCCAAACGAATTGCCGCGAACCGCCCGCGAATTTGCTCTTCGATGACGACTGTCGGAACGCACTGCTCGACGGCCGCGATCAGTTGCGCCCGTGCAACAAGAGCCGGCACCCCGCGAAAAATGTCCGAAAGTACATCCGTGTCGAAGGCCGTCATTCGGGGAACTCCGCGGCCTTTTGCGCGTCGCGCTCGCGGTAGATCTCCTTCACCATTTCTTCGAGCGTCGGGTCGTCTTTGAACAACCCGGCGAAGTCCGTTACTGCGCGGTACGGCATGTCGAGGAGCAACAGTTCGCCCCGCGCGAAACTCTGATCGATCGTTTTGCGCAGCGCGTCCAGTGCTTCCTCTTTGGTCGCTCCGTCTGCGGCCAGAGCCGGGGAGCCGAGTACGGAGGCCTGGAACCGCTCGGCGTGCGGCTGAACGAGAATCGGGAACGTCATCGTCAGGCCCTCCTGTTCGCATCGTAACAGGTCCGCTCAGTCCAGATAAACGAACTCGTTCGCGTTCAGGCACAGCAGGGCGTACCGCGCCAGCGCCTGGGAGTCGCTCAGCTTGTGCTTCTCCTTCAGTTGCGCGATGAACGCCACGTCCGCTTTCACTTCCTCGGCGGAGGGCGCGCGCCCGGTGGTGAGCCGCACCGCGCGCCGCACCTGCGCCGCGACGTCGTCCGGAGCATCTTTCTGAAGGCGCTTCGCGAACGCTTCGGCCTGTTCGTTGGCGAACTCGCCGTTGAGTAGCCCGAGCGACTGCGTCGGGACCGTGGTCACGTAGCGCACGGGGCAGCTCGAATCGGGGTCCGGCTGGTCGAACCCGATCAGGATCGGCACCCGCAGCGAGCGCTTGATGTGCGCGTACACGCTGCGCCGGTTCGCCTCTTCGGGCGGCGAAGTGGGCCACCCCTGGCCCGGCACCGACTGGCCCGCCAGCACCTCTTTCGGGATCTTCGGGTAGGTGCTCGGGCCGCCCATTTTCGGGTTCAGCGACCCGCTGACGGTGAGGATCGAATCGCGCACCTCTTCGCCCGAGAGCCGGCGCATGTTGAACCGCCACAGCAGGGCGTTCGCCGGGTCGGCCTTCAGGTTCCCCGCGTCGGCCCGCGAGGAGAGCCGGTACGCGCTCGACAGCATGATGAGCTTGTGCAGCCGCTTCAGCTTCCACCCACCGGCCACGAACTCGGACGCGAGCCAGTCGAGCAGCTCGGGGTGCGTCGGCTGTTCGCCCAGCTTCCCGAAGTCGTTCGCGCTGGGCACGATGCCCCGGCCGAAGTGGTACTGCCACACGCGGTTCACGAACACCCGCGCCGTGAACGGGTTGTCCTTCGACGCGACCCACTCCGCGAGAGCCGTCCGGCGCCCGCTCGACTTCAGCCCCGGTTTCGGCGCCGGGACGGCGGGCTCCGGGAGCCCGAGCACCTCCGGGAACCCGGGCTTCACCTCCTTGCCCGGCGCGTGCGGCGACCCGCGCACGAGCAGGTGCGTGACGGGCGGGGTGCGGTCGCAGTTGTTCACCGACAGCGCGAGCTGCTGGCCCGGCGGGTTCGTCCTCTTGCTCAGCTCCGCGCGCTCCTTCCTGAGCGCCTCGTACCCGTCTTTCACGTTCCCCTTGAGGAGCGGGACCACCTTCCGCGCGATCACCTGCGGGCGGTCGATCCCTTCCGCGGCGCGCTGGTCCTCGGCGGGCAGCGTCCGGATGACGTTGTCCTCAATCTCCGCCATCAGCTTCTTGATTTCCGCGACCCGCGCCATGCGCTTCTGGAGGTCGGCTTCGTACTTCCGGCGCTGGTCCGGCGGGGTGATGTCCGAGAGGCTGTTCGCCGAGCGCACGTCGCGGTTGTCGGAGTAGGGCCGGATGTCCCGGACGAACGCGACCAGCTTGTAATAGTCGCTCTGCGGGATCGGGTCGGCCTTGTGGTCGTGGCACCGGGCGCAGTTGAACGTGGTCCCCAGGAAGCCCTGGCCCACGGTGGCGACGATGTCGTCGTACCCGTCGAACACCGCGAGCAGCGGGTCGGCGGGCTCGTCGTCCCAGATGCCGAGCCGGTAGAACCCGGTGGCGACGACCGCGTCGGGGTTGTGTCCGGGCATCTCGTCCCCGGCGAGTTGTTCCTTCACGAAGAGGTCATACGGCTTGTCGTCGTTGAAGCTCTTGATGACGTAGTCGCGGTAGCGCCAGGCGAACGGCTTCGGGCCGTCGCGCTCGTACCCGTTGGTTTCGGCGAACCGGACCACGTCGAGCCAGTGCCGGCCCCACTTCTCGCCGTACTGGGGCGAAGCGAGCAGCCGGTCCAACAGTTTCTCGTAGGCGTCGGGCGCCGTGTCCGCGACGAAGGCGTCAACCTCCTCGGGGGACGGGGGCAGCCCGGTGAGGTCGTAGGTCGCCCGGCGGATCAGCGCGGCTTTGTCGGCGGGCGTGACGGGCTTGAGCCCTTTCGCTTCGAGCTTCGCGAGCACGAACGCATCGATCGGCGTGCGCACCCACCCTTTGTCTTTCACCTCGGGCACGGGGGGGCGCTTCACGGGCTGGTACGCCCAGTACTTCTTTGCCTCTTCGGTCACGACGCCCTTGTGCCCGGTTTTCTCGCCGCTCCCGAGACGGTCGGGGGAAACGGGCAGCCCTTCCTTCACCCACTTTTCGAGGGTCGCGATGTCCTTGTCCGGCATCTTGCCCTTCGGGGGCATCCGGTAGGCGTCTTCCTTGTAGTGAATCGCCGTGAGCAGCAGGCTCGCTTCGGGCTTCTTGAGATCGACGGCCGGGCCGGTGGCGCCCCCCTTGAGAACCCCGGCGCGGGTGGCGAGGTCCAGTTCGCCCTTGACCTTCTCGGGGTCGGCGCCGTGGCACTTGAGGCAGTGCTGCGTGAGGACCGGCAGCACCTCCTTTTCGTAAAAGCTCACCTGCGCCGCCGTGAACTTCGGAGCGGGTTCGGCCTTCTTGTCGTCGGCCGCACGGGAACGGAACCCGCCGCCGAACGCGACCACGGCCGCGCTCAATCCGGCGAGTGCAAGGGAGCGAGAAATGCGTGAGGTCATGGCGTGGGTCCGGCGGGGCGGGCGGGTCTTCGGTCCCCCGCTCGTTGAGGGCGGGGATTTGGGCTCCCACCTTTGTAGGTGGGGGCACACGGGGTAATCAATGTGGCACGGGGGCATTCGCTCCCCCCGCGCCACCTTCGAGGGCGGGCGCCGGGTCAGGGCGTTTCCACGGTCACCGCCATCACAACGGGCGCGGAACGGTCGGTGCCCTTCACCAGTTCGATGGTCTTCACGACCGCGTCCGGGCGCTTCGGGCTCACACTCAGATAGCGGATCTGCTGGCCCCGCAGCGCGAACGCAAACTTCGACCCGGGCACGTCGAACTTGCCGATGTAGTCGGCGAAATGGACCCCGTCGCGGAGCGCGTGGTCCTCGGTCGTGCCGTCGTCGTAGGTGAGCCGCACGATCATGCTCACCGGGCCGTTCGGGTTCGGGCGCTGTGAGTTCCAGCCGCCCACGCCGCTCAACAGGTGAACCGCTTTCGCCTTCCCGTTGAATTGTAGGCTCACGGACTTCGGCATCGTCGGCGGGAGCTTCCCGTTCGGGCCGTTCAGCATCACGACGTTCTTCACCTTGTCGCGCTGCGGGTCCACCAGCACGAACGGCACCCCGTCGAACGTTTTCGGCTTCCAGTCCGGGAACACGAGCCGCTCCGCAGCACCGCCAGCGTCGAAGAACATGTCCTTCGTGCTGACCACCGTGGCCACTTTATCCAGCGGGAGGGGAACGAACTTCCCCTTCTGCCCCAAGAACTCCAGAAGGTCGGCCAGTTCCTCCGGCTTCATGATCTTCTCGAAGCCCTCGGGCATGAGCGACTTGTCGGTTTCCTTGATGCTCACGATGTCGGACTTCGCGAGTTGGTGCCGCTTGGCCTCGGCGTCGATCACCTCAACCGATGTACCCGTCTGCGCGCCGAGGATGCCCAGAACGGTGCGGTCGTCCGCGGTCTGCACGCGGTAGAGCTTGAAGTTGCCCTCCACGCTGCGCGACGGGTCGAGGACCGCGATCATGAGTTCCTCGCGCGGGTGAACGCCGAAGCCCGTGAGGTCCGGACCGATCGCGGTGCCCTCGGCCCCGTGCTTGTGGCACTTCGAGCAGTGGGCCACGAACATCTTCTTCCCGTTCTCGACGCTCCCGGTCTTCGCGAGGGCGGCCTTCAGTTCCTCAATGACCTTCTGGCGGTCGGCGTTGGGCAGCCCCCCGCCGAGTTCGAGGATCTTGCGCGCCCGGGCGCTGATGTCCTTGTCCGGGTGCGACGCGAGCGCCTGGCGCTGGTCGAGCGCGAGCAGGTCGAACCGCAGCGCGCCCTTCTCGACCGCGTCGAGAAACGCCTTCGCGGAGTCGGCTTTTGCGAGCACCAGTTGAAGGGCCGCCGGGCGAACCGCGGGCGGGAGGTCTTTCAACTTCGCGACCACCGCGGAACCGATCCCCTTTGATTTCGATTGCGCTAGCGCCTCAAAGATTCCGCTCGCGAGTGCGGGCGATGTGTCCGTACCGAGCGCCGCAAGGAGCTTGGCCGCCGCGTCGTCGCTGTCGGGCTGGAACTCGATCACCTGTTGAGCCGCGCTGATGCGGTCGGCGTCCTTGGCCTTGGCGTCCGCGAGAGTCGCGAACGCGGCCTTGGTGAGTTCCGCGAGTTGGGCGTCTAGGCCCTTCACGCCCCAAGTGGACGCGAGCTTGAGGAAACGGCCGCGGGAAGATGCGGGAAGATTCTTCAGAATGATTGCGACACTGTCGGTGTCCAGTTCGTTCAGTTGCGGGCGCTTGTTCGCCGGCCAGCCTGCAGCCAATCCGTCGTAGGTGGCTGCGAGGATATCGGAGCGCTTCCCGGCGGTAGAACTAGCGAGAAGGAGTGCGTTGAGTTTAGACACATCACCGGTCGCTGCATAATTTTTGGCAAGGAGTTCGAGCGCGGCCAGTCCCTCCGGTGTCGGCTTCTCCTCTTCCCCCTGAAGCGTGGCGCCGACCAGCACGTCCGCTGCTCGCGTCGCGCCCGCAGCAAGGAGAGCGTCGAGGGTGATTCGATCCGGTGCCGTTTTACCCAAGAGCGCGGAATTCACGACACCGGCCATAAATGCCGGGTCCGTTGCCGGCGGCACATCGGCGAGCGCCAAGTGGAGCGCCAAGCGTACCCGCGCATCAACTTCCCTCGCGCCGCTTCGGAACAGGCTCGCTTCGATCTTTTCAGCGGCCTTTGGAACAGCGCCCCAAGCGGCGCGACGAACAGAGACAGACGGATGCTCCTCAGCAGCCTTCAGTATGCTCTCGTTGCCCTTGGAATTGTTCAAATTGGCAAGCACCCACACCGCGTGAACGGCGCCGGCGTTTAAGCCAGTTTCATCAACGGTCTTGTCCTCGATCAGCTTCGTGAGCGCAGCGATTGTCTTGTCGTCCAGTTTGCCCCGTTCCACCAACAGGCGCTGGGCGTGCAGCCGCCACGTCATGTTCGGGTGCTTGAGCGCCTCGACCAGCTTTTCGGGCGCCGTGTCCTTCAGCGTGAACGGCTTCTCCTCTTTCGCTTTCGTGTACACGACGCGGTAAATGCGCCCGTGCGTCTTGTCGCGCAGGTCCGTCTCGTAGGCGTTGCCGCGCCCGTTTTTGAAGCCCGCCGGGGTCGGGTTGTGCTGCACGATGAAGGCGTACCAATCAACGACCCACATGTTCCCGTCCGGACCGACTTGCGCGTCAATCGGCGCGCACCATTCGTCGTCACTCGCGACGAGGTTCCAACCGTATTTGGCGCGGAAGCTCGGGCCGTCCGGCTGAAGCGTCATCGCGGCCGTGAGGTGCCCCGTCGGCTCGGAGATGAACGCGGTGCGGTTCCAGTACTCGCGCGGGTAGGTGCGCGCCGTGTAAATCGAGATGTTCGACGCCGCGGTGAACCCGCCGTGCCAGTCCACCTGCCGCACCTTGTCGGTGATCGGCTCGATGTGGTTGTCCGGCGCGATGTTCTGCAACACCGTCGGCGTCAAGCCCTTCACCTTGTCGTAGTACCGGTTCGGGATCGGCATGTGAACGATCGGGCACCCGTTCGCGGTGCTGCCGAACAGCTCGCCGCTCTCATCGAAGCACAGCCCCCACGTGTTGTTCGACGTGCTGCGGAGGAATTCGAGCTTCGTCACCTTCAGTTCGTTCTTCGCGCCCGCCTCGACCTTGAAGCGGTAGAAGCCCTGACGGAAGCTGTGGCGCTCGCCGCCCACGGTGCCGTTGAAGCCCGCGTAGCCGACCGCCCCATAAATCCAGTTGTCGAACCCGTAGTGCAAGTTGCTCGGCCCGGCGTGCGTGTCGCCCGTGCTCCACCCGCGGAACAGTTCCTGGCGCACGTCGGCTTTGCCGTCGCCGGTGGTGTCCTTCAGGAACAGCGTGACGGGCGCCTGATGCACGATGAGTCCGCCCGCGTAAGGCAGCACGCTCGTCGCGATGCTGAGCTTGTCCGCGAACACCGTGATTTTGTCGGCGGTGCCGTCGCCGTCGGTGTCTTCGCACATCACGATCTTGTCGCGGCCCTGCCCGGCGGGCTGCATGTCGTTCGGGTAGTCCACCGTGACCGACACGAACAGCCGGCCCTGTTCGTCCCAGGTCATCGCGATCGGCTTCCCGCCGAGTTCCTTCTCCGTCACGAACACCTTCACCTGAAAATCCACCGGCGTGCTGATGTGCTTGATGCTCTCTTCCACGGGGAGCGGCTTCTGCATCTTGGAGAGCGGCCCGCCCCGTTCGCCGCGGGCCGGGTAGAACGGCACCTTCGCGTCCGCGTACTCGAACGGCTTGAGCCCCTTCGGCAGCTTCGTCATTTCGGGCGTATCGAAGTACGTCCCGGCGAGTGCCGGGTCCTGGCGCACGGTCCAGCGGAGCCCGCGTTCGAGTAGATTTTGAAAGCCCTCGTGGCCCCACGTGCGGGCGTCGTGGCCCCACGCGGTGTAGAACACCCGGCTCTTGCCCTGCTCGCGAACCCACGTCCAGGGCTCTTTCAGATCGCCCTCGGCGCGCACCTCCAGAACCGTGCGGCCCTTTTCGTTGTGCTTCGTGTGGACGTAGGTTTCGTCCCAACTGCTGAAGCTCTTGAACCCCTTCATGATCTCGTGATCGGGCTTGGCGGTTTCGGTGCGAAACGTCCCGGTGCCGTGGCTGCGGAACTGCGCGCCAACCAGTTCGATGTACTTCGGCGAGTTGAGGAAGCAGTAGCTCGCACAGTGAACGGGAACAAAGCCCTTACCGCCCTCCACGAAATCGAGCAGAGCCTTCTCCTGCTCCGGCGCGATCTTGGTGTGGTTCGCGTAGATCATGAGCGCGTCGTACCCGCCGAGGGTCTTCGCGTTGAGGTCGTCCAGCTTGTCGGTGTACGTCAGGACGATGCCGCGCTTGGCGAACACCGGCTGAAGTTGTTTGAACCGGTCCGCGGGCCGGTGCCCGGCGCTGTCCCCGAGGAACAGCACCTTCAGCTTCGGCGGCTCGGCGGCGAGCGCCTGCGAAGCGAACGTCAACGCGAGTAAGGAGAGTAGAACGCGCATCGCTGCTCCTCTTGGCGAACCCCGGCCACAAGGCCGGGGGTGCGGCCCGCTCAGTAAGGGTGAGTCCGCAAGGGTTGTTGTCGATCCACCCCCGGCCTTGCGGCCGGGGTTCGCCTGCACCTTGGTCTTGTCGACCCACCCCCGGCCTTGCGGCCGGGGGTTGCCTACACCAGTTCCGGCGCCACTGAGTCCGTCAGGTGCTGAATGATCCCGGCGACGGCCCCCTGGCGCTTGCTGCCCTTCGCCCGCACAATCGTGCAGTCCGCGAACGACGGCGGCAAGGCCCGCGCGCGAGCCTTGTTCACCACCGTATCAAACAGCGCCTCGTCGATCTCGAAGAGCGGCGTGTGAACGAACACCGTCGCCGGGTTGAAGAGGTTGATGACCGCCGCAAGGCCCACTGCCACGAACCCGGCCACCTCGTGCAACTCGGCGAGCAGATCGACGGAACCGGTTTTCGCGAGTTCGAGCACCTCGTCGGGGCTCACCGTGCGGCCGAGCTTCTGCGAGGCGTGCCACGCGAGCGCCGAATCGCTCGCGACCGTTTCCAAGCACCCGGTGTTGCCGCACCCGCACCGCCGGCCGCCCGCCGGCACCGCGGTGAAGTGCCCGATCTCGCCCGCCAACCCCGAGCGCCCTTTCAACAGGCGCCCGCCGCTCATGATCCCCAAACCGACGCCGCCGCCAACGTCCAACAGCGCGAAATCGTCCAGCCCCTTCGCCAAACCGTAATGGCGTTCGGCCAAACAGAGCGCGTGCGACTCCTGAAGTAGGGTGCATTCGATGCCCAACTTTTCGGCCAGATCCGCC